>DUTA01000033.1 GCA_012842325.1 Bacillota bacterium
AATATTGATCATTTCACGAAGTCTTTCCATAGGAACGAGGACCACCTCCTCTGTGTTTTGTTGTGCTAACTTATCACTTCGGAGGATCGGCTTCTCGTTCCTTCTTTTTTTCTAATATTCTCCTCCGGTACCAGAGTTAATTTTACTCATACCTGTGTCGGGTGGTAGAGCGACCAGAGTTTCGTTCACAGATATTTAATCGCTTAAAAAAGATATTGAAAAGGGTGGGTATTCCTGAGGACCCCCCATGCTGCTGTTCAAACACATGCCCTCAGTCCTGGACCAACTTACGGACCACTCCAGGGCCCGCGTAGGATTGCAGGTGTGTCATCTTTTTGGAAGCATACAGGAGTATCCCCGGGCGTATATTTTAGCTAATAGATTTTGGGCGTATGTGACCAGTTTCTGTGGGGAATTGAATACTATGGAATTGAAGAAAGGCTTTCACTGCCAGCTGTGTTTTGAAGTTGTATATTAAAATGAGGGGTGGGGTTACTATGGGTAGAAGGTTTCTACTGGTCCTTGTGCTTGCAATCATTTTTTTGTTCTCCGGTTCCGCCGTCGCCGGGCAGGCCCTACCAAAGGCGGAGACAGGTGGGCAGAGGGAGATTTGGCTTAATATACCGGCCTTTCGCCTGAGCTATTGGGAAGATGGTCAACTGATTAAAGAATATCCGGTGGCGGTGGGAAAACCCGATTCCCCGACTCCGGAAGGTACCTTCACTGTTCTCAACAAGCTGGTGGATCCCACCTGGTATCCCCCCGATGGAAGCAGACCGGTACCGCCGGGCCCCGGTAACCCCTTGGGGCGAAGGTGGCTGGGATTTGCCCCGGGTTACGGAATCCACGGAACCAATAACCCCGCTTCCATCGGCAGGGCCGTTTCCCTGGGCTGCGTAAGGATGCACAATCAAGATGTGGAGGAGCTTTACGCCAACGTTTCTCCGGGCACACCGGTACATATTGTCTATGAGACCCTGGAAGGCCGGTGGCAGCCCGAGGAAGGTCGGTTTTCCCTGACCATTTACCCCGATGTCTATGGCCGGGGGATGAATACCCTGGAATATCTCCAGCAAAAAATTGGCGAACTGGGCTTGGGGGGACTGTGGACGAAAGAAGCCCTGGCAGCGTTATTGGAGGAAGTCAATAAGGGGCCGGTAAATATAGGCTTTCCTGAGATATCCTTTACCCTCAACGGCAAGTCTCTGGAGCTGGATTTCCTCTGGCTGGAGGGGAAACTTCTTTTACCCCTGCGGCCCGTTGCCGAGGCTCTGGGTTTTGCCCTTTCCTGGGAACCGCAAAAGGGCCCTCTCCTGGAGGGGGAACCGGTCCAGGAGGGGCTCATTGTGGAGGGGACCACCTATCTCAGCCTTCCCGCCTTCCGGGAGCTCCTGGGGGTGAAGGCAGACTGGCAGCTTCATGAGCAGAACCTGGCCCTGTACCGGATTATTGTCACCTATGGTGATTGTGTCCTTACCGATGCCATCATCCGGGAAAAAGGCCAGTATTATATTGAGGCCAACTTTTTGGCCACAGCCCTGGGCCTGCCCTACCGGTGGTTACCGGAGGAGGGTCTGGCTTATATCCTTGAGGAATATATACCGGGGATAGAGCGATCGGGGCAGCTCTACCTTTCTCTGGCCGCCCTGGCGGAAAAGTTGGGTCCCCGCTATGGTTGGGGCCTGGAGTGGATAGAAGAAAACTATCAGTTTCGCCTTTATGATCTGCCCGGGACAGGGGCTGGTGAAGATAACCGGCCTCTCTTCTTTTTTCCGGGGAGGGAATTGCCGCCGGCAGTGCGAAGTTCTAATATATATACTCGAGAACCGGGGGGCAGGCGGCAATGCAAACCTATCGCTGGTGCATTAATACCCGGGACCGGGTGGGAATGGTGCTGGACGTACTCCGGGTCTTATCCCAGGAAGGGGCGAACATCATTACCATGGAGGTGGCCCCGGGGGTAATCAACGTTAAGTTTACCGGGGTGGATGTGGGAGGGGTTCTGCGCCTGGAGAAAAACTTGCGCTCCCTGCCCGATGTTTACCGGCTCCGGGAGATAGAGGTCCTTCCCCACGAGGAAAGGGAACGGCAGCTGAAGGCGGTCCTGGATTCGGTCAGCGAGGGCATCATCGCCGTCGATAAAAGGGGTATGATCACAACCCTGAATCCAGTGGGGGAACAGATCTTGCAAGTAAACCGGGAGCGGGCCATCGGCCGGCACCTGTCCGAAGTTGTCCCCGCCGATTTGCCCATGCTCCGGATCCTGGAAACAGGCCAGGGCTACAATAATAAAGAAATTATCCTCACGACCAAAAGGGGGCGCAGCCACTATATCACCACCGGCAGGGCCATTAAGGATGAGCGGGGCGAGACGGTGGGTGCCGTGGCGGCCCTGAAGGACATGTCCGAGGTGCGGGAGCTGGTCTTTTCCCTCACCCGCCCCCCGGCAATCACCTTTTCCGATATCATTTATGCCAGTGAAGCCATGGCCCGGGTCGTGGAGATGGCCAAAATGGTGGCCCGGGGCAATTCTACCATCCTCATTCGCGGGGAGAGCGGTACCGGCAAAGAGCTCTTTGCCCGGGCCATTCATGCGGCCGGCCCCCGGCGGAGAAAACCCTTTGTTGCCCTAAACTGTGCGGCCCTGCCCGACGCCCTGGTGGAAAGCGAGCTTTTCGGCTATGAAGAGGGAGCCTTCACCGGAGCCAGGCGGGGCGGGAAGCAGGGACTCTTTGAGCTGGCCCACCAGGGAACAATTTTCCTGGATGAGATCGGTGAGCTCTCTCCCCATCTCCAGGTAAAACTCCTCCGGGTCCTGCAGGAGAACAAGGTGCGGCGGGTGGGCGGCAGGGAGGAAATACCCGTCGATGTCCGGGTTATTGCGGCCACCAACCGGAACCTGGAGGAAATGGTCCGCAAGGGCGACTTCCGGGAGGAATTATACTACCGCCTCAATGTGATCCCCCTGTATATTCCCCCCTTGCGGGAAAGGCTGGAAGACCTGCCGGCCCTGGTGGAAAACTGCCTGCAGAAGTTTAACCGGGTTCTGAAGAAAAGGGTAAAAAGGGTCCACCCCCGGGTCCTGGAACGGTTCCGCCAGCACACCTGGCCCGGCAACGTCAGGGAATTGGAAAATGTGCTGGAAAGGGCGATGAACCTGGTGGAGGGGGAAGTAATCAGGCCCGAGCATATCATTATCGAAGATTTGAGTGCCCCCGGGTCAGGACATCAAGAGATTTCGGGAGCTTCCCTGAAGGAGCTCAAGGAACAGCTGGAACGGGAGGTCATCGCCCGGATGCTGGCCAAATACGGGGCGGCCCGGCCGGCGGCCAGGGCCCTGGGGATATCCCATACGGCCCTGCTGCGCAAGATTGAAAAATATCAGCTGCGCAAACTCCTGGAAACTTAGGTTGCCAGCGGCGGCAACTTATGTTTCCAGTAGTTGTCTTGATTTTCTGGAAATTATTCTCCTTTGGAAACTTTTGTTTCCGGTCCCTCCTTCCTCAATTGCGCCAGGGCCCATTCTGCCTGCATTTCCGGCGGCTCTTATTTGGCACGTTCTTTGCGCTGTATCACAATAATGGTTGAGAACAAGGAGTATGCCAGAAGGAGGAAGGTCCCATGAATTTGAAGAAGGCTGGTTTCAGCACCCGGGCTGTTCACGCCGGGCAGGGTCCTTGCCCTGTAACGGGAGCCCTGAGTACTCCCATCTATCAGACTTCCACCTTTGTCTTCCAGAATGTGGACCAGGGTGCGGCCCGCTTTGCCGGGGAAGAGGAAGGCTATATTTATACCCGCCTGGGCAACCCGACGGTGGCCGCCTTTGAAGAAAAGATTGCTGTGCTGGAAGGGGGAGAAGCCGGGCTGGCCTTCAGCTCCGGTATGGCGGCCATAAGTGCCGTCCTCTTTGCCCTGACAAAGCAGAGGGATCACATTGTTTCCTGCGATACCATTTACGGCTGCACCCACGCCTTTATGTCTTCCATCCTCCCCCGCTATGGCATCGAGACCACCTTTGTTGACCTTTCCGATCCCGAGAAGGGAGCGGCGGCCCTGCGGCCCAATACCAAAGTAATTTACCTGGAAACACCGGCCAACCCAACAATGAAGCTGGTCAATATCGCGGCCATGGTGGAACTGGCCCGCCAGGTTGGGGCCAGGGTAGTTATCGACAATACCTTTGCCACCCCTTATCTCCAGCGCCCCCTGGAACTGGGTGCCGATGTGGTGGTCCACAGCGCCACCAAGTACATCGGCGGCCATGGCGATGTCATTGCCGGCGTGGCCGTCGGAAGCAAAGAGTTTATCGATGAGGTCCGTGTTACTACCTTAAAGGATATTGGGGGGGTCCTCGGGCCCTTTGAAGCCTGGCTCTTGCTCCGGGGCCTGAAAACCTTCCCCTTGCGGATGGAAAAGCACTGTGCCAATGCCATGGAAGTGGCCGCCTTCTTGGAGGCCCATCCGGCGGTGGAGCGGGTGTATTATCCCGGCCTGCCCAGCCATCCCCAGCACGACCTGGCGAAAAAACAGATGCAGGGCGGCTTCGGCGGGATGATCAGTTTTGAATTGAAGGGCGGCCTGGAAGCCGGAAAGCAGCTCATGAACTCCCTGGAACTCTGCTCCCTGGCCGTCAGCCTCGGCGACACGGAGACCCTGATCCAGCATCCTGCTTCCATGACCCATTCCCCCTACCCGCCGGAAGAGCGCCTGAAGGCGGGGATCACCGACGGTTTGGTCCGGCTCTCGGTGGGGATCGAGGACGCCGCCGATATTATTGCCGATCTGAAACAGGGCCTCGATGGCCTCCTGGGCTGAAGGCGTGCTACCCCCTCAAGAGCAATTGCCAGGAATTGGGCCGTAAGAAATAGAGGATGATGAGAGCGGGCATTGAATTATAATTAACCGGGGGAACTTTCCCCCGGTTTCTTGCGTCTAATGAGTGGGTTTCTCTTTGGGAAGGAGGCATCCCATGCTTTCCGATGCCGAACTGGTCCGCCGGTGCCGGCAGGGGCAGCAGGCTGCCTTTGCCGAGCTGGTGGAGCGATATGAAAAAAAGGTGTACAACCTGGCCTACCGGATGCTGGGCGATGGGGAGGAAGCCCGGGATCTGGCCCAGGAAGCCTTTTTAAAGGCTTATTATGCATTGCCCGATTTTCGCGGCGAATCTACCTTTTCCACCTGGTTGTACCGTATTACAACCAACCTCTGCCTCGATGTCCTCCGCCGGCGTAAAAATAATATTGCCTTTTCCCTGGACGAACCACTGCAGACGGAAAAGGGAGCGCTGGCCCGTCAGCTGCCCGCCGAAGGAGAAGGGCCGGAGGGAATCGTCGAAAGGCAGGAGCTCCGGCAGCTTATCCAGCGCCTCATCGATACCCTGCCCCCGGAGCAGCGGCTGGTGTTGGTCATGCGGGAATTTCAGGACCTGACCTATGAAGAAATAGCTGCCGCCCTGCAGTGCTCCCTGGGCACGGTGAAGTCCCGCCTGAGTCGTGCCCGCAGGGCCCTCAAGGAAAAGCTCCTGGCCAGTGGGGAACCTTTTGGGTCCTCCTTGCGTCAGAAACAGGGGAAAGGGGGGAGCAGGGTATGAGATGCAGTGAAGTTTGCGAGCTCTTATCCAGCTACATGGATGGTATGCTGCCGGCCGAACAGATGCAGGCCGTTGCTGAACACCTGTCCCTTTGCCCCGACTGCCGGGAGGAGCTGCGGCTGCTGGAGGAAACCGTCGCCCTTTTGCGCACTTTGGGGGAAGTGGAACCACCGGCTGATCTTAAGGATAGTATTCTGAAAAAAGTAAATGCTTCTGCCAAGGAAGGCGAGCAGGTTGTATCCATCCGGGACCGGCTCAAAAAATGGGGGTCCCTGGGCGGTCTCGTTGCCGTCGCTGCTTGCCTTTTATTTGTGGCAGTTATCATTGGCCCGAGTTTTCCAGGCTTTAAAATGGGTGCCAATCTGGCCCTTCCGGAAGAGGCTGCCGAAGGGGCCGAAGGGGAAAGTGGCTTTTTCGCAGCGGAAATGCCCCAGGATGGGGCGCAAAGCCTTGAAATGGAAATCTTCAGCGGCGGCCAGGGTGGGGCTACGGCTGCCCCGCGCCTTATGGCCGACAGCGCCCCCCAGCTTGAGCGGAAGGTTATTAAAAGGGCCTATCTGAGCCTGGTGGTTGAGGATCTGGAGGGGGACTTTGACAGGGTGGTGGCCATAGTTGAGGAAGCGGGGGGATTTGTCCAGAGCTCCAGCACCTGGGAGAATGAAAGGCAGCGCACAAGCAATCTCTCCGTACGGGTGCCGGTGGATAGATTCACGGAGATTCTGTCCCGCCTGGAGGAGCTGGGCAGGGTGGAAGGGCGAGAGATTAGCGGTCAGGATGTGACTACCGAGTATGTGGATACCGAGGCCCGCCTCCGGAATTTAGAGCGGCAGGAAGAACGCTTTTTGGAGATTTTGGACCGGGCCAATACGGTGGAAGAGATCCTCAATATTGAGCGGGAACTGGAACGGGTCCGGGGCGAGATCGAAGCCCTCACTGCCCGCCTGAAAAGCCTGGATGAGCTGACGAGTCTCTCCACCATCGATATTGAGTTAAGGCAACTTAAGGTTTCGGCGGAGCGGATTGCCCCGCCGGGGTGGTCGGGGGTTTTGGCAGAAGCCTACCAGGCGGCCGTCAGTACCGTCAACAGCATCCTGAATTTTATTGGAGAGCTGATAATCTTTTTGGGGCGCATCCTGCCCATCCTGCCTCTGGTTCTCCTGGCCTGGCTGGGTTTCCGCTGGTACAAAAAGGGCAGAAAGGGTGGAGATGAATAGGCGCAGGGAGCGCCTTATTTTTTTACCACCTCCTTCCTCCCCCATCCCGGGCAGGGAGGTATTTGGCCGGGGAGTGGTGAAAATAATAGGTATTATAGTGGCAGGCAAAGGGGTCACGAGAGGGGTGAAAACCATGGGAAAAAAGCTGATCCTAATCGATGGTAACAGCCTGGTCCACCGGGCTTTTCACGCCATCCCGCCCCTGACCACCGGCTCAGGGCAGCATACCAACGCCGTTTACGGCTTTACCACCATGTTTTTAAGACTGCTGGAAGACGAGAGGCCCGACTACCTGGCCGTGGCCTTTGACAAGGGCAAGGTTACCTTCCGCCACGGGGAATATGGGGAGTACAAGGCCAACCGCGCCGAAACCCCGGACGAACTTCGTTCCCAGTTCCCCCTGGTAAAGGAGCTCCTGGAAGCCTACCGGGTACCCATCTTCGAACAGGAAGGTTATGAAGCCGATGATTTGCTGGGAACCCTGGCCCGGAAAGCCGAGGCGGAGGGGTTTTCTGTTTTAATCGTTTCCGGGGACCGGGATATCCTCCAGCTGGTTTCCCCCGGGGTGAAGGTCCTCCTGACCCGGCGGGGGATAACGGAACTGGAAGTGATGGATGCCGCAAGGGTAGAGGAATACCTGGGTGTGCTTGCAGAGCAGGTTGCGGACTACAAGGGCCTGGTCGGGGATCAGACCGACAACATCCCCGGTGTACCCGGGATCGGTGCCAAAACGGCCGCCAGGCTGTTGAAGGAGTATGCCGATCTGGAAGAGATATTGGCCAACCTGGAAAAAGTAACCCCAAAGGGGGTCCGCAGCAAGCTGGAGCAGTACTGTGAGCAAGCCCGCCTCAGCAAGAGGCTGGCAACCATTGTCTGCGATGTGCCCCTGACCGTCAATTGGGAGGAGCTCAAGCGGAAGGAGCCCGACTGGGATGCCGTCGCCAACCTTTTCCGGGAGCTGGAGTTTCGCAGTCTCCTCCAGCGGGTTGGCCCTGACCTGCCTGTCCAGATGGAAACGGGGTATACAGTCCTTGCCACCCCGGCTCAACTGGAGCCGGTTCTCGCCCGGATCCGGGAGGAGGGGGAAGTGGGTTTTTCCCTCATCGGTTCCGAGGATGATCCCCGGCAGGGTGAAATTTTGGGCTGCGTTCTGGTTCTAAAGGGGGGAGAACTCTACTATCTACCCCGCTCCCTCTGGCAGGAAACGAAGAGCGATCAGGAAATTAGAAAAACACTGGCCTCCTTCTTTTCTGAAGCGGCCATTAAAAAATATACCCACGGCGCCAATATT
>DUTA01000034.1 GCA_012842325.1 Bacillota bacterium
CTCCAGGGCCAGGTTGATGCCGGGGCGGGCAATACGCTCCAACTGCAGCAGATGGTCATCCTCCGCCAAAACCTGTCCCGCCATTATCGAACCCAAATACTGCCCGTTTACAATTATCGGGGCGGCAATATCGACCAGTCCCATATGGCAGCGGTAAATAAAGGGCCGCCCCTGCCGGGCCGCCTCCAGGCCCGCATGGGCATCGGACTGTTCACACCCCTGCCGGCCGCGGGCAGTCTGCCGCACCCGGGCACAAAAGTCGCTGAAGTTGCTGTAGCGGACCACCGGCTTACCCTGGTAATCAACTATGATGGAGGCAAGGCCGGTGGCATCGGAAAAACGGTCCTGGATTTCCTGCAGGGCACCCACATCAACCACATCACGCAAGTGGAATAAACGTTTGGCCAAGATCACCACTCCCAGCCCATATTTCCACTACCCCACAAAAAGCTACAATATTTAGATAATTAATTTTAATCAAGTTTATTAAAATGCTGCCTGGTACTTTTTTCTTTTTTCTTTCTACAAGCAGAGGGTTTTTTCCTTCTTTACCTCTCCTCCTAATTCTCCCTGATCCCGGACCCTCCTCTGCCATCCCCTAAATCACCGGCACTTCTTTCACCAGGGATATTATCCTCCCTTTGGCATAGGTCCGAAAAACCTTGGTTATCTCCACATCCAGCCACTGGCCCACATGCTCGCCGGCCCCTTCTATATTAATAACATAACCGTGGAGGCGGCTTATGCCATCCCGGGGATTGGAAATGTGGGGTTCTTCCACCCGCAGGGTAAGGCGATCCCCCTCAGCCACCGGCCGGCAGTAACGGGCCAGTTCGGCTTCCGATTCGAAGACCTTCAGGGTAATATCATCTATGTGTAAATCCTCTTTACCTTTGATATAAATGGGGATCGCAAAGTGCCGCTCCAATTCTTCCAACTTGCTGCCCCCCGGGCCAATCAGCAGGGCCGCCACCCCCGGGTGCAGCTCCACCAACAGGGCCGGCACCTTTCGTTCCCGCAGGAGCCTTTCGATGCGGCGTTTCACCATCAGGGCCACCGTCTCTTCCGTCAATACCTTGCCCTTCCCTTCACAAAAGGGACACTGTTTTGTAATCATATTGTTGAGGGATTGGCGTACTTTTTTCCGGGTCATTTCCACCAGGCCCAGCTGGGTTAAGCCCAGGACATGGGCCTTTACCTTGTCCTTCTGCAATTCTTCCTCCAGAACTGACAGAACCGCGGCCTGGTCCTCCTCCTTGTTCATATCGATAAAATCGATAATTATTATACCGCCGACGTTGCGCAGGCGCAGCTGCCGGGCTATTTCCCTGGCTGCCTCCAGGTTGGTCTTCAGAACTGTATCGGCCAGGTTGGTGGTTCCCACAAATTTGCCCGTATTGACATCAATGGCCGTCAGGGCCTCCGTCTGATCGATGACCAGGTAACCCCCCGATTTCAACCAGACCCTTCTCTTGAGGGCCTTTTCCACCTCTGCTTCCAGGCCATAGGTGAGGAGGATATCCCTTTCCGGCGGGAAATAGAAGACCCGTTCTTTAAGATGGGGTGCATAGAGATCCAGGAGATCGTAGATCTTCTCCAATACCTCCCGGTTGTCAACCGTTACCCGCTGAATATCATCGGTGTAAAGGTCCCGCATAATCCGGTAAACCAGATCCAAATCTTTATAGATGAGGGCCGGCGTCGGGCCTTTGCGCATCCGCTGCTTGATCTTGGCCCACAGGCGCTCCAAAAAAACTATATCCTGCTGTAACTGTTCGATCCCTTCATTTCCTTCTGCCACGGTGCGGACAATTAAGCCCATGCCTTTCGGTCTGATGCCCTCGGCCAATTCCCGGAGCCGTTCCCGTTCCCTTTCATCCTCTATCCGCCGGGAAACGCCCACATAATCGACATCGGGGAGCAAGACGAGGCTCCGCCCGGGCAGGGTGAGATGGGTTGTCACCCGGGCTCCTTTACTGCCGATGGGCTCCTTCATGACCTGGACAATAATCTCCTGCCCCGGCTGCAATAACTGTTCAATGGTGGGTTTCGCCCCGCCCCGGTAACGTTCACCGTTGCGTCCCTGGGGCAGGGCATCATCCACATATAAGAAAGCATTTTTTTCCAGGCCAATGTCGACAAAGGCCGCCTGCATGCCGGGGAGAACATTCTCCACCCGTCCCCGGTAAATATTGCCGACAATCCGCCGGCTCAGGGGCCTTTCCAAATAGATCTCCACCAGAGAACCGTCTTCCAACAGGGCTACCCAGGTCTCATCCTCGCAAACATGGACGACAATCTCTTTTTTCATCTATTCACTTCCTCCCAGACAACTCCCTCCTCGATCTTTCAGGCCGGCCGGGGGGTTAAAATTTTACTGTCAGGGGCGAATGGATGCCGTCATCCCGGACAATATATAAGCCTTCCCGATGCAAAAAAAACACCCTGCCCTCCCAGCCCGTGTATGCCCGGAAGGCCTCCATTACCTCGCCGGGCCGCACGCTCCCCTGGGGAGTCAACCTCAATTCTAGAGTAATGGCAATTGAATCCGAACTGTCTTCCTGGAGCCGGTAGTGGTAAATATAGGGAATAAGATTAAACCTGCGCAGTCCCTTGCGGGTCTGCCGGCTTACCGTTACCTCCTCCTGCTGCAGAAACCCTTCCCAGGCCCGGGAAAAATCCTCTGAGCCGCGCCCCGCCGGTAACTCAAGGCCTATCTGGTAGCGGGCCAGATTGACAACGGCCATCAGGGCGGGGTATTTCTCCGGGACCTCCCTTACTGCTGCCAGCGCCAGTCCCGGGGGCAGCTGCCCGTTTACCTGCTTGAGGAAGAACTCCGGGGGCCAGGGTTCCCGGAGGGTAAATTCCACATATTCCCCGGAGCTGGTCATGCCCACGGGGAGGGCAGCAGCAAAGGCGATGCGGGGCTGGGGATTAAAACCCTGGCTGAAGGCCAGAGGCACCCGGGCCCGCCGCAGGGCCTTTTCGACGGTGCCCACCAGGTCCAAATGGGAAATAAAGCGAACCTCGGGCCCCTTAATCAATCTGGCCCACAGTTTCTGGGTCATCCCGATCACCTCCCCGGAGACGGATGGGCAGTTCCAGGGTCGGGCACACCCCGCACTGGCTGCAGCTGACCAGGCTGCAGTCCACGGTAGGCTCGCCCCGGAGGGCCCGCTGGTATTCCCGCGAGAGAAAATCCTTGGCCACCCCGGGGCTCAGGTGGTCCCAGGGCAACGGTTCGGTAAAGGGCCGCCGCCGCAGGGCATAAAAGGCAGGATCGATTCCGCAGGCTGTGAAGGCTTCTTCCCACTTCCCGTAGTCAAAGTGCTCCGTCCAGCCGTCAAAGCGGCACCCCAGACGGTGAGCCGCCAGCAAGATCTTCCCCAGGCGGCGGTCCCCCCGGGCAAAAACGGCTTCCAGGAAGCTGGCCCTGGTATCATGGGTATTTAGAATAATCCGCCTGTTCTTTAAGGCCCGGCGGATTACCTGCTGCCGCCGCACCAGTTCCCCCTCCTCCACCTGGGGTTCCCACTGGAAGGGGGTGTGGGGTTTGGGAACAAAGTTGGAAACACTGACGGTAACCCGCCGCACCCCCCGGCCCCCCGCCGGGTCCGGGGTGCTGGCCACCTGCTCGGCAATTCTGGCTATCCCCAGGAGATCTTCCTCCTCTTCGGTGGGCAGACCGATCATGAAGTAGAGTTTGAAGGCTGTCCAGCCCCCGGCCACGGCCACGGCTACGGCCTCTTCGATATCCCGGTCGGTGACATTTTTATTGATCACGTCCCGCAGCCGCTGGCTGCCGGCCTCCGGGGCCAGGGTGATACTGGCCTTGCGCAAACCCTCCACTTCCCGGGCCAGGTTCACCGAAAAGCTGTCCACCCGTAGGGAAGGAAGGCTTACCTTGAGGTCACCGTAAGCCTCCTGGAGGCGCCGGATCAGCTCCCTGATCCGGCTGTAGTCGGTGCTGCTCAGGGAAGTCAGGGACATTTCCGGGTAACCCGTGCTCCTCTGCAGGGCTTCGGCCTGGGCCAGCAGTGTCTTCAATGATCTTTCCCGTACCGGCCGGTAAATCATGCCCGCCTGGCAGAAGCGGCAGCCCCGGGCACAACCCCGGAACAGCTCCAGCATGGCCCGGTCGTGGACGATATCCATAAAGGGTACCACCGGAGCGCTGGGAAAATCGGCGGCGTCAAGATCGGCCACCACCCGCTTCTCCACCCGCGGGGCCGCTTCCGGCCTGGTAGGCTCGACAGCCGCGATGGTGCCGTCCCCGGCATAGTGGACCCGGTAAAAGGAGGGCACATATATGCCGGGGATGGCGGCGGCCCGGCGTAGGAAAGCCTCCCGGTCCTGCCCCCCTTCCTGTTTCCACTCCTTCAGGACGGTGAGCAATTCCCCGATGACTTCCTCCCCTTCTCCCAGGACCACCAGGTCGAGAAAATCGGCCAGGGGCTCGGGATTAAAGGCGCAGGGCCCGCCGGCAATAACAAAAGGGTCCCCGGGACCCCGTTCTTCCTGCCGCAATGGGATCTTTCCCAAAGCAAGCATATTGAGAACATTGGTGTAGGTCAGCTCATACTGGAGACTAAAACCCACCATATCAAATTCCGCCAGGGGGGTCCCCGTTTCCAGGCCAAAGAGGGGGAGGGATGCCTCCCGCAGCCTGGCTTCCATATCCGGCCACGGGGCATAGACCCTCTCGGCCACGGCATCCGGCCGCTTGTTTATGATATGATAGAGAATTTTTGAACCCAGATGGGACATACCCACTTCATAGACGTCGGGAAAGGCCAGGGCAAAACTGACATCCACCTGGCGGTGATCCTTTTTTATGGCATTCCATTCCGTTCCCAAATAACGGGTTGGCTTTGAGACCTGGGGCAGTATTTCCTCCAGTTCCGGCTTCACTGATAGGTCCTCCTTTAGCCGAGGGCGCAAATACCTCTGTCTTCCTTCTGGTCCCTTTCCATTCCTATTATTCCCCCGTCCAGGGAATCCATGGTCTTTTTACATCCAGGAATAGTTTCGACACCGGGCATAATAATCCTTTTTTCAATACTATTTTTTTCCAAACCCTTACCAGCGGCGCTGGAGAATTTCACCCAGGGTGGCATCCAACCCCCTTTCCAGCAGGGCGGTGACGATTTCTCCTTCCGTGAGAAAACCCATTTTTCCGGCGCTATCCTGCAGGAAAACCAAATGATAGCGCCTGGGGACAAACTTCCGCACCACTTCCCGCAGGGAGGTGGACTCCGTGGCCATTAAGCCTTCGATGGGCAGCAGCCCCTTATCCCTCAATTCCCGCTGTTTTCGGGTCAAGAAACGAAAGAAAATATAGGCTGCCGCCACCTGCTCCCGCCGGGCCGCCCAGAAAATGAAGAGGGCAACAAATAAGACGGTAATACTGAGCCAGGAAAAAAGTATGCCCAGCAGGCCAATGGCCAGCAGCAGGATTCCCACCAGCCGGCCCCAGCCGGCCACCCTCTCTGTTGCCTGCCTGTAACCCAGGCGCCGGACCAGATAGGCCCGGCAAAGGCGTCCCCCGTCCAGGGGCAACACCGGCAGCAGATTTAAAAGGGCCATCCCCAGATTGCAGTAAATAAAAAAGACGGCCAGGGATTCCTGCCAGACCAGAAAGTGGCGGAGAACCAGTCCTATTCCGGCCAGGATGAGATTCTGCAGGGGACCGGCCAGGGCAATGTTGAGCTCGACCTCGGGATCAAAGGCAGCCAGGTCCAGGTCTTCTATGCGGGCCACCCCGCCAAAGGGCAAAAGCTCTATTTCCTTTACCCGGTAACCATAACTATTGGCAACCAGAACATGGGCCAGCTCGTGGATAAAACAAGCGGCAAAAACAGTCAGCACCTGGGGTATGAGACCCAGCAAGCCGTAGAGGAAAAGGAGGAGAAGGAAGAACTTGTTGACCAGGATCCGGACGCCAAAAACCCTGCCTACTTGCATGCCGCCTGTTCAACTCCTTCAGGGCCCCTTCTCCGCCGGTAAACCCAGCCACAGGGCCGGGTCTACGTTTACCCCCCTCTCCTTTATTTCAAAATGGAGATGGGGATTGGCGGCCAGTCCCGAAGCACCGACGGTGGCGATGATCTCCCCCCCTTGCACCGGCTGGTTTTCGGCCACCAACACCTCCCGGCAGTGGGCGTAGAGGGTCTCCAGGCCGGCCCCGTGATCCAGATGGACAACCAGGCCCAGTTCCGGGTGTTCTTCCACCCGGGATACCAATCCCCCCGCCGCTGCCCTGATGTCTGTGCCCTCCGGTGCCCCGATATCGATGCCGTAGTGAAACCTTTCCTCTTCCAGGACAGGATGGTGCCGCCAGCCAAAACCCGAAGTTATTTCCCCCTCCACGGGCAGGATCATTTTTGCCTCCCCGGCCTCACCCGTGGTGGGCCGGGGATTGAGATTTAGTTCCCGTTCCGGCAAGGGATGGAAAACCGGCAGCCAGGCGGCAGGATCCTGAAGCCATTCCAGTTGCCTCAGCTCCTTTAAAGCAAAAGTCAGCTGATATTCACACAGAATATACCTGGCAGAAGCCAAAACCTTCTGGCTGGGTGGAAAGGGCAAGTGTACCAGGCCGAAAAAGAAAAGGTAGATCAAGGCGGCCGCCAGTATTTGGCGCCAGACGGCCAGGCCGGCAATCCGGTACCAGATTGCCCCCACCCGCACCCGCAACCTCTGCAGGGGATTCACAGGCATCAGCCCCCCGATAGCATAATTGTCAATACTAAAATATATGGCTGTCCGGGAGGGATTATGAGCTCAGGAG
Source organism: Bacillota bacterium (assembly GCA_012842325.1). GTDB lineage: Bacteria > Bacillota > DTU030 > DTU030 > DTU030 > DTU030. Next base: position 6,788 of record DUTA01000034.1, read on the forward strand.
TTGGCGGCCAAAAGAAAAACCCCGGGATGCCCGGGGTTTGCAAAGATCCGGTTCTTTAGAGCTTGCCGGCAGCAATGGCCTGGAGATCGGCATTGATCTGGGCAAAGATGTAGACCGGAGCACAGCCGGGGTAGGTGAAAACCCGCTTGGCCAGCTTCATGGCCTCCTGCACCTTGGGGGCCGAGGGGAACCACTGCCAGCAGTCACCGGCAACAAAGAGGTTCTTCCCTGCCGCATAGGCGGGATCGAAATCCGGCACCCCACCGGCCACAAAGACACATTCGCCATGCTCCTGGACAAACTTGTCGACATCAATGCCGGTGTTCTTGAAGGAATCCAGGGAACCCCTGATATTGACATAGCAGCCGGGACATGTCTGCTGGATAATGACCGTCAGGCCCCTGTACATGCCCACCGGGTTATCATTGGGGCGCTTGAAAATCTTCCTGACACTGTCCGGATGCACTCCCACCAGTTCCATCCGGCCGAGGTCTATTTCGCCCAGACCCTCGGTGGCGGCAATCCGCACCGCCGGTATTTCTACAGGATCAAAGCCCATGATATAGGCGCAGACGGCATCGACGGCCACAGTGTCCTGGCCAGCTACGATGAGGTTCATTTCCACGGGGGTACCGGCATGGGGACCCTGGCCTTCCATCCCGATTATGGCATCGACGATGGTCAGATCCGCCTTCCGGACCCGGTACAAATCGGCAAATTTCTGTCCCAGATCGATGCGGTGGGTACCCTGCTGCTGGTCACTGGGATGCCTGTTGGGGATAATCCCGTTCCAGTTCTTCAAGCCCAGGGTGACGGTACCCGCCAGGTGAACCTTCATTTTGGGCAGGTTTATGACCACATCGGCATCTAAGAAGGGGCGGAAGACTTCGGCATATTTGAAGACCTTGGCCTCGGGGATCTTCATTTCCACCGTAGCCGTCTCATCGAAATAGATGACCTTATCGGCCCCACCCCGCAGGGCGGCCTCTTCCAGCCCCGACTCTTTAAAGGCCGGAGCGGCACGGCCAACATGCAGGCCCAGGGAAGGATTGTCTCCCACCCAGACTTCAGCGGCCTTGGAATTTTCCTTCACATAGGCCACCACCGCCTCCACGACCCGGGGGTCGACCACGGCATGGCTCTCGGGGGGAGCCTGGAAGGCCAGGTTGGGTTTGATCAAGACCCGGTCACCGGCTTTGATAATGCTGTCGAGGGTACCGATGGCAAGTTCAACGGCCTCCGCAACCGTCTTCTTTATTTCCGCCACGTCCTCATCATACCGGACAAACTTACCGCCCATAAACTCGGCATTGCCCTTCAGGGCGCCGGCCTTGGCCACAGCAACCTTCGGCTTTGCCATGGAATTTCCTCCTTTCAAGGTTCCAGCCAACCACTGCCCGCCAGCCCTTTTCGCTCCTGCCCCCATCACCTCCTTGCCAGAGGAATTCCCGAAAGCCAATCCTGGCCTCTCCGGCCCCGGCGGCTCCGGTGCTGCCCGGGCCGTTTTTTTGCAGAATAATCACTATAATTCAGCATAATCCCGCGGCGTTTTTCAGCGCAGGGTAAATATTTAAATTATAATGACTTTGCTGTTAATATACAACATATGCTTTATAATTCCTGCCAATGATTACATAATTTTGTTGCAACTATTGGGCCTAAATATAAAGTGCCGGGGCCCCTGAGTAAAAAAACATGAGCCCTTTTTTCGGTTCAGGGGCAAGGGATATCAGTGTATTTCTATAAAAAATGGCGGAAAGCAATATAGGCGACCAAAACAATCAGGGTGAAGGAGGATGCCAGGGTGAGGGTATTGATGATGCCAAACCAGCGGGGAAAAGCCTTCCTGGCCAAAACCAGCAAACGGTTCAGGCCAATCAGGAGCCAGATCCAGTTGATAAAATGGGAAAAACCGTGGCTCCAGTTCCAGAGGGCAACGCCGATGAGGATGAAGCTGACGGGCAAAGAGATAAAGAGCTCTCCTTTGCTCAACTGCCCCTTTGTCGTCATCTTGCTCCCACCCTTCTGTTTCAGTTACTTTTCAACTTCGCCGAAAACGGCCGGGTATCCTGCTCCCGGTTGAAAAGTAGAGGCCCCTTCTCGTTCCCCCCGCGGCAGGCAAATCCCCCGCTGCTTAAAGCCGAGCCAACCGGGCAATACTAGGGGAGAGGTGATGAACTATGCGTCAAAACACAGGACCCCTGGACCGGACGATGCGAATTTTGGGGGGACTGCTCCTGGCCTGCCTGGGAGGCCTGCGGCTCTGGCAGAGACGGCGGGGCCTGCTCCTGTTCCTCCTGGGTCTCGGTTTCCTTTTCGAAGGCCTGGCCGGCTACTGCATCGGCTATGACCTCCTGGGCATTTCAACCAGGGACCGGAAATGGGACGAAGCCGGGGAATAGCAGCACCGGCTCAGTCTAGGAGCAGGACAGGGGTAAAATCGACGGCATCGGCAGCCACCAGCCTGTATTCGATTCCCTCCCACTCCCCCGCCAGGGCTGTGGCCTGGGCCTCGCCATGCAGGTGACCGTAGACACATTTTTTCACCGGATACCGGTGAAAGAGTTCGGTAAAACCAGAAGGTTCATGGCGGCCATTGGTAGGGGGATAGTGGAGGGCCACCACAATCCGGTCAAAACCATCCTGACAGGCCCTCTCCAGGGATAGCTGGAGGCGTCCCAGCTCCCGGCGGTAAATTTTCTCGTCCTGGACCGGATCATAGCCCTCCTGGCCGGGACAAAGCCAACCCCGGCTGCCGCAAATGGCCCATTCTCCCCAGGGATAATAATCATTCTGCAGGGCGTGGATGCCCGGCGGGAGGGCCCGCCGTACTTTTCCGATCCCCGTCCACCAGTAATCATGGTTGCCCCGTATCAGGAGCTTTTTCCCGGGAAGCCGGGCCAGCCAGTTCAGATCGGGCAGGGCCTCTTCGAGCTTCAGGGCCCAGGAAATGTCACCGGGAATTAGGACCAAATCTTCAGGCCCCACTACCCGGCACCAGTTCCGGGCAATTTTATCTGTGTGCTTTTCCCACAGGGGTCCAAAGATATCCATCGGTTTTGCCACTGCGTGGGAGAGATGCAAATCCCCCAGGGCATAGAGGGCCATGTCTCAACCACCCTTCCCGTACCTGTCTATCTGCGGGCCAGATAGAGATAGGCATCGTCTACCCTTTCCTCCCGCAGGTCTGAAAAAAGATGGGACAGCTCCCCGGCCAGAGCAGTATTTCTTGTCAGGGACCACAGGGCGAGACAGCCCCCCGGCCGCAAAA
>DUTA01000035.1 GCA_012842325.1 Bacillota bacterium
ATATTAAACCTGGTAGAGGATATTCTCATGATGCATTTTTTACTTCAAAAATATATCATGGGGTGACATTTTTACTGAATAAAGAAGACTAGTTTTAGGTGACATTTTCACTGATTATTGACAGGAATATTTTCCAAAAACCATGGCTGTTTTCCTCTTCCTGGACCAAATATCTCCGCCTAATAGGGCGATTTGGGGAAACCGATGCGGTATTTGCCCCGGGTCTCGACGCCGCCCAGGCCTGAGACTCCGGTAATGGTTGATTTGACTACATCGGCAATTACCACCGTCTGGTTGATGGGGGTGTAGGCCACCCGCTCCGCCAGGAGAACGGGATCGAGGCAGTGGATGAGGACCCGCCGGGGGGAACTGGCAAAGTTGGCCCCCGCCTCGATGAGGGCCTCGTAATGGGACTGGCAGGCCCCGGCGATGATTACCAGATCGTCAAGGTCGGGCTCATACTGGCGGGCCGCCTGCACCGCCTGCACGAAGGCGGAGGAAGTGCGGTAACTGGCCAGGCTCCGGAAATCCCTTTTCCCCTTTATGAGTCCGTCGTGCCCCGTTAATACCAGAATATCCGGCTGGTGTTCTTCCAGCAGCTTCCTCACCCGCAGGTGAATCTCTTCTTCGGGTATGCAGAAGCCCGCAGCCCTCATATCCAATTGTTTGTAGGTATTGAGGCAGATCTCCAGGTAATCCTCGTCGCCGTCCAGGTGAAGAACACTGCCGGGTATTTCAAAAAAAGGCGTCCCGTCAGCTCCATCATCTTCGCCATACTTGAGCCAGGCCGCCTTTTCCTTGTTCCTGCGGCTGCAGACATCGCCCAGGCACCGCTGATTGCGCCGGACAAACTCCTGCCGGAAGGCCCGCAGCCTTTCCAGGGGGACGGGCTCCAGGTCTTCTACGGGGGCGTCGGTACAGAGCCTGACATCGAGGCCTTTCAGGAAAGCCCTGGCCCGGGAACCTTCCCCCACAATATCGACCACTTTAAAAAGGATGTCCATCTGGTAGGACTTCCTTCCCACTATATCGCCAATGGATATTCTACCCATCTGTCTCCCTCCTTCTGGCCAGGGACTGCAGCATCCCGTGGTGGATAACATTTTATGTTGCAGCGAGGGAGGGGGTGATGATGGGTAACCACCCCGGGCCAAGGGGCGTAATATAAAGAAAGCCAGGTTGGTAATCCGGCTTAAGGAGTTGAGCTTATGCTAGCGGCAGTAGTTCCGGCACAAAATGAGGAAAAAAGGATCAGCCAGGTTCTCCGCTGCCTGCGGGCCCTCGGTCCGGATGTTATCCTGCCGGTGGTAAACGGCTGCACCGACGGCACCCTGGATGAGATTGGAGCCCTGGGCTGGCCTGAGATCAGGGTGATTAATTTCCGCCCGAGCCTGGGGATTGATGTCCCCCGGGCCGTGGGGGCCAAGGCGGCCCGGGACCTGGGGGCAGATTGCGTCCTCTTCGTCGATGGGGATATGGTGGGAGATCTGGCTTCCGCCCTGGAGGATCTGGTGGCGGCCGTCGGCAGGGGAGCGGCCCTGGCCCTCACCAATTGTTACCCCTCCTTTGCGAGCTTTTCCCACCTCACCCGGCTTGTCCTCGCCTTCCGGCGCAAGCTGAACAAGGGCTGCGGGCTGGAGGATAAAATTGGGGTGGCCTCTCCCTCCCACGGGCCCCTGGCGGTATCCCGGGAATTTTTATTCCGGATTCCCCTCCAGACCCTGGCCATTCCCCCGGTGGCCCTGGTCACGGCTCACCTGTATAACCTGCCCGTCGAGGTGGCGGCCACTATTCCCCACGCCAAACTAAAGTCGGCCATTAAAGACGACCGCCACGCCCAGCTGGTTGCCGACACCATCATCGGTGACTGCCTGGAGGCCCTGTGCATCTATCAGGGCAGGCCCCCTTCCCGTACCTACTGCGGCCGGGAGTTCCTGGGCTATCACCCCCGGCGGCGGTGGGATTTGCTGGCGGATTATCTGGAAGAGGAAAAGGATTGGCGCAGTTTTTAAACAAGTTGTCAACTGTCAATTGTCATTAATTTCGCCCCCGGTGGTGCTCATGTAAAACCGGGGCCGGGATGATACCTCGGCGATGGTTCCCACCCGGGGCTGCGGGCGGGTGTAGGCCTGCAGGCCCGACTGGGCCGTCAGGTGGCTGATGCTGCCCTGCAGCCGGAAAAAGCCCTTTCCCCGCCGCAGGGCCAGGCGCTGCTGGAACAAGGCTCTCACCTCCCCAAAAGTATGCGCTGGAGCTGGTTTAGTTTTCCCGCCAGAGCTCCGGCTGATACAACAGCCACTTCAACATCTGGGGACAGCAACCCGCAGGGGCGACCGGTGGTCGCCCGCAAAAAAAGGGCGGCCACAGGCCGCCTTTTACTGTCCATTATCAATTTTCAATTGCCATCAGATCTCGATTATTATCGGCAGGATGATGGGCCTGCGGCCCGTGGCCTCGTAGAAGTAGTCGGTCAGGACGTTTTTCAGGCGGGATTTGATGAGGGACCATTCGGTGATTTCCCGCTCTTCGATGGCCTCCATTTCCGCCGTCGCCCGCTTTTTGGCCTCTTCCAGGATGTGTTCCGACTCCCGCACATAGACGAAGCCCCGGGTGACGATATCGGGACCGGAGATGAATCTCCCCGTCTGCTTTTCCATCACCACCACTACCACCAGGACACCGTTTTCCGCCAGGGTCTGCCTGTCCCTCAGGACAATGTTCCCCACATCGCCGATGCCCAGGCCGTCGATGAGGACAGGGCCGGCCTGGACCTTCTTCCGCCGGGCAATGCCCTCCCTGCTCAGCTCCAGCCGCTCCCCCAGTTCGGGCACGATGACCCGCTCCTCGGGGATGCCCACGTCCTGGGCCACCTGCTTGAAGGCGAAGAGGTGCCGGTACTCGCCGTGGTAGGGAATGGCGTAATGGGGCCGGACCAGGTTGAGCATGAGCTTCAACTCTTCCTGGCTGGCATGGCCGGAGACGTGGACCTGCTGGCCGTAGATGACATTGGCCCCCAGGCGGAAGAGGTTGTCGATGGTCCGCCCGACCACCCTTTCGTTCCCCGGGATGGGAGTCGCCGAAATAACCACCGTGTCCCCGGGCTTGATCTGGACCTGCCGGTGCTCGCCATTGGCAATGAGGGTGAGGGCGGCCATGGGTTCACCCTGGCTCCCGGTGGTGATGAGGACCACCCGGTCATCGGGCAGGCTGTTCATTTCGTCCAGTTCCACGATAATGCCTTTGGGAATATCCAGATAGCCCAGCTCCTCGGCCACCACTATATTATTGCGCATGCTCCGGCCGGCCACCGCCACTTTCCGGCCGTAACGATGGGCGGCGGTGATGATCTGCTGCAGCCGGTGGATATTGGAGGCGAAGGTGGCAATGATCAGCCTGCCCCTGGTGGAGGCAAAAACCTGTTCCAGGGCCTCCCCGACCACCTTTTCCGAAGGGGTATAGCCGGTACGCTCGGCATTGGTGGCATCGCAGATCATTGCCAGGACCCCTTCGCTGCCCAGGCGGCCCAGCCGGCACAGATCGGTAAGCCGCCCGTCGATGGGGGTGGGGTCTATCTTAAAATCCCCCGAGTGAAAGATTATGCCCCGGGGGGTGTGGATGGCAATGCCGCAGCCGTCGGGAATGCTGTGGTTGGTCCGCACCCATTCCACCGCAAAGGAACCCAGTTTAACCTTGTTGTTGCTCCCCGGTTCTACCACCTGGAGGGAGACCTTTTTCAAGAGCCGGTGCTCTTCCAGCTTGCGCCTGAGGAGGCCGATGGTCAGCTTGGTGCCGTAGACGGGGGCATTGACCCGGGGCAGCACATAGGGCAGGGCCCCGATGTGATCCTCATGGCCGTGGGTCAGGATAAAGGCCCGCACCCGCTCCTTATTCTCTTCTAAATAGGTTATATCGGGAATGACCAGGTCGATGCCGAACTGCTCTTCGTCGGGGAAGGCCACGCCGCAATCGACGACCAGGATATCGTTCCCGTATTCGAAAACCGTAATATTCTTACCAATCTCCCTGATCCCGCCCAGGGGTATCAGGGAAAGAACATCTTCGCCCAGCAGATTCTCCTCCTTTTCTTAAGTTTTACTCAATCCAGCGCACCTTCCGGCTGAGATCCGGGTCCAGCCGGGGCGGGGGCGAGGGCCATTGGGCAGGGTAACCCAGGGGGGTTATGGCCACGATCTCCATATCCCCTGCCACCCCCAAGAGTTCCTTCAGTTCCTCCTCCCGCCGCAGGGGGCCGGTCATCCAGCAGGTTCCCAGGCCCTCGGCATAGGCGGCCAGAAGGAGGTTCTGGAAGGCGGCGGCTGCGCTCTCCAGGTTCATCTTCCGGGTATTGGGGTCGGCATCGGTTTTGGTCAGGGCCACGATCACCACCGGGGCGCCCCCCAGGGTCTCGGCCCAGTGTAAAAAGCTTTCCTGCTCCGCCGTCCGGGTCCCCGCATCGGGCCACCGCGCGGCAACTATCTCCCCGTAGATTTTCCCAATCCGGTCCCGCTTCTCCCCCGTTACCACCAGAAATTCCCACTGCTGCCAGTTCCGTCCCGAGGGGGCCCAGTTGGCCGCCTGGAGGATCTTTTCGATCTTCTCCCGGGGTACCCGGTCGGGCTTGTATTTACGGCAGCTGCGCCGGCCCCTGATGGCCGTCATCAGATCCATTCCCTTCCCTCCCCACTTCGGTAATCTTTATCACTTCTGTTCTTTCCAGGGCTTCCGCAATTAGTTCCGCCACAGGGAGAACCCTTTCCGCCTCCTCCACCTGCTGGAGGCGGGGCCTGGTCACCGGGTGCCTGGGCACAAAGACGGTACAGCAGTCCTCGTAGGGGCGGATAGAAATGTCATAGGTGCCTATGGCCCGGGCCCTTGCGATGATTTCCTCCTTGTCCATCCCGATGAGGGGCCGGATGACGGGCAGGTCCACCACGGCGTTGGTGACCCGCAGGGCCTCCAGGGTCTGGCTGGCCACCTGGCCGATGCTCTCCCCCGTTACCAGGGCCAGGCCCTCGACCTGCCGGGCAACCTCCCGGGCCAGCCGC
>DUTA01000143.1 GCA_012842325.1 Bacillota bacterium
CCAATATTAAACCTGGTAGAGGATATTCTCATGATGCATTTTTTACTTCAAAAATATATCATGGGGTGACATTTTTACTGAATAAAGAAGACTAGTTTTAGGTGACATTTTCACTGATTATTGACACCCCTCTTTTCCGGGGGGTTGAAAAAAGGCTTATTCCTGTTTTGGGCGGCATTTGGCACAGTAGCCGTAGAAGCGCAGGCAGTGATCGGTAACGGTAAAATTGTTCTGGCGGGCAATCTTCTTTTCCAGTTCATCCAGCAGGTCTTCGTCAAATTCGGTTATGCCACCACATTTCAGGCAGATGAGATGATGGTGGGAATGCTTATCACTATCGGGATTGTATTCGTACCGGCTGCATTCCTCGTTAAACTGGATTTTATTGACAACGCCTAAATCTACCAAAAGCTCGAGGGTACGGTATACTGTTGCCAGACCCAGGTCAGGGAATTTCTCCCTGGCTGCTTTAAATATTTCCTCCGCATTGAGATGTTCACCGGTGTTGCTGAGGAGGATTTCCATTATTGCCTGGCGCTGTGGCGTCAGCCGAAAAGCCTGTTCCCGGAGTATTTCCGCGATGCGCGCCATTTTTGCCTGCAATATGCCTCACCTACTTTATCCTTTCTCACCAGTGTCCTCTGCCGGTTCAACGGGATCAATAAACTTATTGCCGGTATAGCCAAGCTTCCCCTCGCTTTTTTTGCCTTCCTCTGCCAGGGTCCTTTGCTTAAACTTTAGCCAGCGGTCATCCTTGTGATCGTGGGCTTCCGTAAGATCCTGCTCGCTCCGGAAATACATATATTCCTCGGCTGCAATTTCTGTTTCCCGTGGTGTTGAACCCCATTCAAAAAGGCCGATAAAATACCGGTTATCTGCCCTGGTCCTCCTGTGACCAAGCTCTTCGTGTTTTTCTTTCTCAGACATTTTTCCGCCTCCCCGGGGTAGTTTCTTCACCAATACTTTTTCCCCAAGGAGAGTTTATTAACCAAATAGTTTTGACAAGCCTTCAGGCCAATTCCGCGGCCACTGCGGTCAGAACAGCGCTTGCTTCGGCATGGATTGCCACCCTGGCCACGGGATCATATCCGGTCGGGGTCAGGTTAATTATCGCCAGATTTGCGGCCAGGGAAGGCAGGGTGTTCACCGGCCAAACCTCCAGGCTGGAGCCTATTACAAGCAGAAGGGTTGAAGAGGCCACTTCCCTTTGCGCCTGGATGAAATCATCCGGGAGGTAATCACCAAAGAGGACAACATTCGGACGCATAATTCCCCCACAGCGGGGGCAGCGAGGGGGTATTTCCCCCTCTTTTACCCTTTGTAATAGAACGGTCAAGGGGATTTCCTTCAGGCATTTTACACAAAAACCTGTCCGAAGATGCCCGTGGACTTCAAGGACCTCCTTCGCGCCGGCCTTCTGATGCAGTCCGTCTATATTCTGTGTGATTATGGTTTTAACATAGCCCAAAGCCTCCAATTTTGCCAGGGCGTAATGGCCGGAATTAGGCTCAGCCTTGAGTATCGGAGTAAATATTTCTATACAGTGCTGATAGAACTTTTCTGGCTCTGAGGTTAAGGTCTCAACGGAAAGGACATTGGGATCCATCCTTTGCCATAAACCGGTGCCGGGACTGCGAAAGTCGGGTATTCCGCTGGCCGTTGAGATACCGGCGCCGGTTAGAACAACCGTTTTGTTGGAGCTTTTTAGCAGCTCAACCAGCTCTCCTATATCGACCTCAACCCTGGGTTTTCTCCTTTGGGGCAATATATTCCTCCCCCTGTGCACGAAATGGTAATTAAGCTTCTCCCAGATTCCTGCTAACTTTTCCCTAAGTTATATTATAGCACTAATGCATTAATCTTCCATGGATAGAGAAAGGAAAAAAGGTAAAACTATGGTTGTAGATTAGTTTGAAGGAGGCTTATGGGTATGAAAACAGTGATCGGTGTGTTTACTTCGGAAGACCAGGCCCAGAGGGCAGTTGGTGCTTTGCGGCAGGCGGGTTTTAAAGAAAATGACATATCCCTGGTAGCCCGCAGGGGTGAAGGCGGCGGCGAACAAGGGGAAACCATGACTGCCGGGGAAGATATTAGCGGCGGCGTGACCACCGGAGGGGTCCTCGGGGGATTGGCGGGCTTGGCTGCAGGGGCAGGGGCCCTGGTGATGCCCGGTATCGGGCCTTTGATTGCCGCGGGACCCTTGGCGGGCCTCTTATCGGGGGCTGCAGCAGGCGGTATTGCCGGGGGGCTCATCGACTGGGGAATTCCCGAAGAGCGGGGCCGCTATTATGAAGAACAGGTAAAACAGGGCCAGATTTTAGCTGCTATCCGGGCCGGGGACGATAAAGTTGACCGGTGTGCCCAGATATTGAGGGAAGCAGGAGCCCGGGATGTCGAGTCTCATTAAATCTGCCAACCAGTATTGTACTGTTCCTCCTATTGCGCCTTGGCCAGGGAAACTCTGAGGACGAGAAAAAGGGACCATGCCTGACGAGGGTCCCTTTTTTCCTGCAATTATTCCGCCTGATTTTTATTCTCAATATTATAAATGGCGCAAGCTCCCGCAGATTATTCTGGCGGCGGTATTGGCTACCTGCTGGCAGAAGGCGCTAAAATCTTCGGGAGCGGTGCCGTCGGCCTTATCGGAAATGCAGCGGATCAAAACATAGGGAATTGAATAGTAATAGCAGGTCTGCCCTACCCCGGCCCCCTCCATCTCTACGCAGATGCCGTCCAGCTCAGTACCCAATTCCAAGGCCTTTTCTTTGTCGGTGATAAACTGATCCCCCGTTAAAACCCTGCCGATGAATACCCGGCTGCCCGCAATTTCCTCCGCGGCCTTTTTCGCGGCTACAATCAGCCCGGGGTCAGCGGGAAAGGCCCTGACGGGAAGGCGGGGAATCTGGCCCCTTGGATAGCCAAAGGCAACGGCATCGACATCGTGATACATGGAATCTGAAGAAATTATGACATCGCCAATATCAAGGGCTGGGTCTGTCGCTCCGGCAACGCCTGTAAAGATAATTTTCGTAACAGAAAACTTGTCAATCAAGGTCTGGGCACAAAGGGCGGCATTTACTTTGCCAATGCCACATTTAGCCAGGACAATCCTTTTCCCTTCCAGTTTGCCCAGATTAAATAACATGCCCCCTATCTCCCTGGTGCTTTCTACGTCCATCAGGTTTTGTAGTTGCACAATCTCCTCGTCCATTGCCCCGATTATTCCCAGGGTCATTGGCTCATCCTCCTTTTTTAAACTCTTTTCTCTCCCGGTGGTGGTAATCCAGGGAAGGTTCATCATAGATGGTGATAACAAAGCCACCCTTCTCCCCCAAAGACATCCCGAAGATCAAACCCCGCTCCTTTAAATTGCGATTTAAAAAGGTAACCAGCTGATGTACTTCGCCCTGCACTTGAAACTCCTGGCTGGCCAGTTCATTGAGCCCGGGCCTCTGCTCCCTTTCCTTTTCCCCTTTCATCTTGCCATCCTCCCTTGACTTTCTGCTAGCCTTGTTCTATAATGATTATTGACTTAGGGGAGTAGCTCAATTGGTAGAGCAACGGTCTCCAAAACCGTAGGTTGCGGGTTCGAGTCCTGTCTCCCCTGCCAACTTTCGCAAAGGCTTTCGAGCCTTTTTTTTGCCCTTTTTCCCTAAACTATTATATGCTTAATTTATACCAAATGCAAAAGAAAAGGGTCCGGCGCAATGCCGGGCCCTTCTGGCAGGGGGTAACTTACAGTTTCTTGGAAAAGATGGCCAAAACCACAATGACCAATAGTCCGAAGATCATCAGGCTGGTTTGTTCAATAGCGGCAATTCCCATGGCGGCAACAACAGCAATAGCAACCGGGATGACATACTTAATGAGATTATACCAGAGCTCAAAGAAGCTGAAAGTAACTGTGCCGTCATTGGTCAGCTCAGTCCTGAGCTCTTCCTTATCCATGAACCAGCCTACGAAGATGGCCAGTAACATCCCACCGATAGCCAGGAAGATCTTGTCGGTAAGGATATCAAAGAAGTCAAAGAAACCGACCCCGAAGATCTGAACCCCTGACAGAACTCCCATAGAGAGGGAGGAAAGGATACACATTATCGCCATAACCGTGGAAGCGGCAAAGGTGGCTTTTCTCCTTTCCACCTTGTGTTCATCCATGAGATAGGCAACGACCACTTCCAGCAGGGAGATGGAAGAAGTAAGGGCAGCAATGGTCAAAGCACCAAAGAAGATGACGGATAAGAGCACACCCATACTGCCCATTTGGGCGAACAAAGAAGGAATTACCACGAACACAAGGCCGGGCCCCTGGGCAGGTTCCATCCCGAAGGAAAAGAGGGCCGGGAACATGGCCAAACCAGCCATTATAGCAGCAGTGGTGTCCATTGTTACGACGGTTAAGGCGTTGCTGGGAATGTTTTCTTTCTTGCTCAGGTAACTCCCATAGGTGATCATACATCCCATGCCGAGGCTGAGGGAGAAGAAAGCCTGGCCCAAGGCTGCCAAAACTGTCTGACCGGTAACCTGAGACCAGTCGGGAACAAAGAGGTAGCGAAGACCTGCACCGGCTCCCGGCAGACTGACACTGCGGAAAATAATAAAAATGAGAAGTGCAAATAACGTAGGCATCAAAATTTTACCTGCTGTTTCAATACCCTCTGCTACACCACGGGCAACAATCAAGACGTTTATGGCAAGATAGAGCAACATCCAGATGAGGGGTTCCGTTGGGGCAGTAATGAAGGCGCCGAAATAATCAGGAATTGCTTCGGGAACGGAAAGTAAGCCGGTAACAGACTTAATCATATAGGCCAAAGACCAGCCGCCCACTACCGGATAGAACCCCATGATAAAGAACCCACTGAGGACGCCCAGAGCTCCGGCAAAGGACCAGCTTCTGTTATGGGCCTTGTAGGCACCGACGGCTGCCAGACCGGTTTTCCTGCCGACGGCAAACTCGGCGATCATTATACTGAGACCGACGAAGATAACACACATTAAATAAATAACTATGAATGCACCGCCACCGTTCATACCGGTCAGATAGGGAAACCGCCAGATGTTCCCCAGGCCGATAGCAGAACCGGCCGCTGCCATAATGAAACCAAGCCGAGATCGCCAATTTTCCCTTTGCACCATTTCCGCCTGTTGCATTAAAGAATCCCCTCCTTAAAAGAATATGTTTCAGTAAATAATATAACAAAGGCGGAAAAATGTCCAGTAAAAAATATGCCGATTAGCGAAAATAAATTCGAGTTACATATTATTTCCGGTATAATGTTCGCAATTTTGCAATATATACCTTTGGCCTGCTTCGCCAAGAATAGCAAGATTAGCATAATTAGTAAACATACTAATTTTTTCCCTCCCCTTTCCAGCCCTTAAAACTGGTTTAGGAGGAAGGGTTATAATAAATAATTCTTATCTAATCTGGTGATAATATGACCAAACCTACTTTGAAGGAGGCTGAAAAATGTCCCAGCACATTCATTGTCTCGTCAATGACTGTCACTACTGGGGCCAGGGCAATAAATGCAGGGCTAACGAAATACTTGTCACTTCAGACGAGTTCGGGGATCAGCAGCCGGATCGGATCGATGCCACCATGGCAGCCCAGATGGAAGCTACCCCGGCCGGTTCCTGTATGGCAACGTGCTGTAAGACCTATGTTCCCAAAGGGTCTGAGATGACCAATGTGGATGGTATTAAAAAGATGACCTGATGGAACGGCACGCCGGCTGCTTACTGCAGCCGGCTTTAATCTGCTCTATTTAAGTTGCCAGAACATTTTTCCTTCAGCAAAAATGAATTCCAGTTTATTCTCCTCCGCCAAACCGCTGAGATGGGCTCCCAAGGTTGAATTGTAGAGGTGGTATTGGGCTGGATTTAAAAGGAGATCGCAGGCTGAGATCAATTCCGCCAGGAGGGCTTCCCGGGTTTTAGGTTCCCCTTTTAGGGAAGAGAGGATAAATTCGTCGATTGCCTGCAAGCGTTTTAAATTGGCGGACAGTGTCTCCTGCGGGTCATCGGTCAGGAGGCCATGGGAAGGGAGATAATATTTATATTGGCCAGCCAGCAGGCTGCTCATGGTTTCCTTGGCCCGGGGTATATCGATAAAGTAGGGCAGAAAGTATTTTTCCAGTGTCTCCCTGGCAAAAAAAGCATCGCCGGTGAACAAAACCCCATCGGGGGTTGCCACTCCTATTTGACCCAGGCTGTGTCCGGGCAGGGGTATAAATTCCAACCCCTCCTCGGTTCTACTCCCCGCTTCAATTATCCGATCCACCGGTGATGGCGTAGCTTGCAGGAATTTGGTCTGCAGTTCTGGCAGGGGCCGGGCCGAATAAAGGTACAGGGGTTCTAGTTCCGGATAAAGGATAATGGCTGCTTCCAAAGATGGGGCCCACACCTCTGCCTTTAACCGTCTTACCAGAAAAGCATTGCCACCAAAATGGTCGGCATGGGCGTGAGTGTTGATTATTCTGTCTAAAGCCAGGTTTTCCTGCTCCAATGCCTTTTGAATTTTTCTGCCGCTGTCCTTGTCAATGCCGGTGTCAATGACGGTACAGCTGCCATCGCCATGATCGTAGACACCAATGTTGACCGGACCAGGGAGATAGAAGGTGTTCCCGCTAATTCTTTTCAGCACGTGAAAATTCCTCCTTAGTCGACAGTTACCCCTCCCCTACTTTACTTTCTCCTCTAGGGAGAAAAAACCTTAAGCCAGGTAAGCTTAAGGTTTAGTGGCAAGTGCTGCAACTACCGCCATGGCAGCTGCTGCATCCAGTTCCACCGGCTGCCTTTTCTGTCCCCTGAACGGCAAAGGAGGTTAAGACACTCTTGGTTTCGCTATTATTGCAGGTAGGGCACGGGGGTGATGCCGGTTTTTCCGAAGCCTTGCAAAGGATTTCGAACCTTGCCTGGCACTTGGGGCAATAGTATTCAAAAAGTGGCATATTATCACCTCATTATGTTATAATATCACTGTACCAACTTTCATTTTAGTTTTCCCCCTCGCCGGTGTCAAGGTCGCTGTTGGCGGGTACTTGACTATTGCCGGCGTTTGGGGTATACTTATTCATGTCACCGGTCGGAGCGTGGCGCAGCTTGGTAGCGCACTTGCTTCGGGAGCAAGGGGTCGCTGGTTCAAATCCAGTCGCTCCGACCATGGGCCCATAGCTCAGCGGTAGAGCAGCCGGCTCATAACCGGTCGGTCCCTGGTTCGATCCCAGGTGGGCCCACCATTTTTGTCTGGAGAGGTTCCCGAGCTGGCCAAAGGGGGCAGACTGTAAATCTGCTGGCGTAGCCTTCGCTGGTTCGAATCCAGCCCTCTCCACCACCATTGGGGCGTAGCCAAGCGGTAAGGCACGAGGCTTTGGACCTTGGATGCGCAGGTTCGAATCCTGCCGCCCCAGCCACCGGTTAAAACCGCTGCTTTAATATTCTCCCAGGAATTTGGATTAATGCTTTTTATTCTATGCCAGGCGCAGGGCGCGGTTGTAGCAGACCAGGGCTTCGTCCAGCCGGCCCAGATAGTCCAGGCATATTCCTTTGCTGCTGAGAAGACCGGGTTCCCCCGGATTCTGCTGCAGGGCAAGTTCTAAGTATTCCAGGGCCTTTTCGTATTGGCCCATCTCCATCAGGCAGCGAGCAGTGTTCCCGAGAAAGATGGGATTATTGGGGTCCTTTTCCAGGGAGCGCAGGTGATACTGCAGGGCCTGCCTGTATCTTCCCAGTTTAGCCAGGCAGAGGGCTTTGTTATTCAATACCGTTGGTTCCTCGGGGGTGTGACGGAGAATTTCATCATAACATTTCAGGGCTTCCTCTCCCCGCCCCAAAAGGGTTAGACAGGAAGCTTTATTCTCCAGGACACTGAGGGTACCCGGCTGTATTTCCAAGGTGAGTTCATAGAGGGCCAAAGCCCTTTGATATTCCTTCATTTGCATGAGACAATACCCTTTGTTGTTTAAAAGATCTACATTATCGGGTTGAGCTTTGAGGGCCTGGGTATAGCATTCAGCCGCTTCTTTGAATTTGCCAATCTTGGAAAGGACCAATCCCTTGTTGGCCAGGATAACAGGATCCCTTGGCCTTAGTTTTAAAGCTTTGTCACAATAAATGCCTGCTTCTGCCGTCATGCCCAGCTGCAAATAGGCGACAGCCATGTTGTTGTAAAGGGTGGGGTCTCCCCCCCGCCAACTCTCTATCTTTTGATAACAGGAAAGGGCCCCCTGCCAGTCATGCTTCTTTTCCTCCAGATGGGCCTTGGCCAGCCAGGCCTCTGCCAGGGTAGGCTTGAGACCTAGCGCCTTCTCCAGTGTCTCCTCGGCTGCTTCCAGCTCGCCCCAGAAGGTTTGCGCCTCTCCCAGCCAGAGATAAAAATATGGTTCTCTGGGATCCAGCTTTACGGCTTTTTGAAAGTAATTCAGAGACTTTTCCCTATTTCCCAGGTATTGGTGGACAACAGCCAGGCAGCAGTAGAGTTCCGTCGCTTCCGGCAGCTGCAGGATGGCCTGGGAAAAGTAGTCCAGGGACCGCTGGGAGTTGCCGCGCAGGAGGTGGAACTGGGCCAATTGGTAGTAGAGGTTTACCTTGCTGAAAAATGGCTGTTGTCGTTTGCGGGTAAGCCTTTGGGCCTGCCGAATAAGCTGGAGGGTTTTTTCTAAACTCAGTTTTTGTGGAGGGGAAATCTCCCCTGCTTTTTTTGTCTCCCCACCGGGTAAAAAACCACTTTCCTGTAAAGCCTTCCACAGCTGCGCTCCCTTGTCTTCAAATGCCTCCTTGACCCCCTGCAGGTGCAGGCCGCCCTTATACAAAAGGTGTTGGTACTGCTGGTAAAAATCAGGAACCTCCTCCGTGCCCGGCCGTTGATAATAATTCGTGTGGATAATTATTTTCGTCCCCTGCTGTTGCTCGACCCCGGCCAGGGGATAGCCCAGGCAGAGTATGGTCACCGGAAAGACGTAGGCTGGCAGTTTGAGAATCTCTCTGATACCCCTGGGATTATTGGAGAGGGCGCTGATATAGATTGCCCCCAACCCCTTGCTGCCGGCTGCGGCAGCCATATTCTGGGCCGCCGCCATTGCATCGCAGATACCCAGGAGAAGGGCAAGGGGATTACCCGGGGAAAAACCTTGCTGAGCTTCTTCCAGGATACATTTTATCCGGTATGTATCGACACAGAAGGCGACTGCCAGGGGCGCAGTAACCAGGGAGGATGCCCCCCCGCAGGCCTGGAAGAGCAGCCGACGCTGCTCCGGGTTTTCTATAATTATCAGACTGTAAACAGGTAAACCGGTAACGGTTGGGGCCTTGACGGCAGCTTCCAGCAGTTGTTCCTTTATTCCGGCGGGCACAGCAACGGGGCGAAACCCCTGGCTCTTTTTTTCCCAGGGCAAGAAGGGCGGCATTCTATTGTCCATATTTTTCCCTCCCGGATTCGGATTTCACTGCTTACTATTACTACCAAAAGATGTTATTTCCTTCCAGATCATTGACGCAAATATCCTTTTTTTGGAACGGAAAGCTCCTTTTTGCGGCCCTTTTCGACGGGCAGAAGTTGTTTTTTGGAAGGATAGTGCGGCAGGGCGAACCGGCCCTATTCCTCCTGGTTGGGTCGTTGGGGGATGAGGAAAAAAATAAGCAGGGTTTGGTGCCCCTGCCGCTATAATGGCTCTAGCGCCAGCTGTGCTCAGGTTGTCCCGAAGTGATGACAGGCAACAAAATGCCCCTTTTCCACCTCCACCAGGGATGGGGTTGCGGTATGGCAAATATCCCCTTTGAGCATAAAACACCTGGTGTGAAAACGGCAACCCGGCGGAGGATTAAGTGGTGTCGGCACGGTACCTTCCAGGATAATCCGCTTGCGGCGCTGGCTTTTGTCGATACTGGGTATGGCTGAGAGCAAAGCCTGGGTATAGGGATGGAGGGGGTTGGTGAAGAGCTCTTGGGTGGCGGCGGTTTCCACGACTTTTCCCAGGTACATAACGGCAATCCGATCACTGATATAGTGCACAACGCTCAGATCGTGGGTAATGAAAAGATATGTAAGCTGATATTCTTCTTGCAACTCCTCCAGAAGATTTATAATCTGGGCTTGCACGGAAACATCCAGGGCCGAAACAGGTTCATCGGCAACGATAAACTTCGGGTGCATGGCCAGGGCCCGGGCGATGCCGATCCGCTGTCTCTGCCCCCCGCTGAATTGGTGGGGATAGTTGTCGATGTGGCGCGGGCTTAACCCCACCCGGTGCAGCAGATCGAGGATTTCCTCTTCTATAGCCCGGGGCTCCCGCATTCCCCGTTGGCGCAGGGGCACCGAGAGGATCTCCCGCACTGTTTTGCGGGGGTTCAGGGAAGCGTAGGGATTTTGGAAAATAATCTGGGCTTCTTTGCGGAATTCCCCCAGCTTTCTGCCCTGCAGCCTGTTAACCGGCTGGCTGCCATAGAGGATTTCTCCCTTCGTCGGCTCATAAAGCCGGATCAGGGTGCGGCCGAGGGTGGTTTTGCCGCAGCCGCTCTCCCCCACCAGGCCCAGGGTCTCGCCGGGATATATTTCCAGATCAACACCATCAACGGCCTTGATGAGGAGATCCCTTTGCCTGGCAATCAGCTTGGCGGTGAGGCTGCGGCGGCTGATAAAGTATTTACAAAGGCCCTTAGTTTTAACCAGGGGCTCCCTTGCGGGCATATTTTCCTCTCCCTTCCAGATATTTATCCTCTAGGTGACATTTAAGCATCGGACCTTATGGTTGGCCGCTATTTGTTGCCAGGGAATGTCATTCCTCCGACAGGCGGCACGGGCCAGGTGGCAGCGGGGAGCAAAGGGGCAGCCCTCTCCCAAACCTGCCAGATCCGGCACATTGCCCGGTATGGGTTCAATTCTTTTCCTTTCCCCTGTGATCCTGGGTATGGAGCGCAACAATCCCCTGGTGTAGGGATGACATGGCCTTTCAATGACGGCTTCGGTGGGACCTTCTTCCACCAGGATGCCGGCGTACATGACGGCGATGCGGTGGCAGAATTCGGCGGCAACTCCAAGGTCGTGGGTGACCAGAATAATGCTCGTTCCGTGTTCCCGGTTGATCTGCTCCAGCAGGGCCAGGATCTGGGCCTGAATGGTAACATCGAGGGCAGTTGTGGGTTCGTCGGCCAAGAGGAGTTTGGGATTGCAGGAGAGGGCAATGGCAATCAGGGCCCGCTGCTGCATCCCCCCGCTAAATTGGTGGGGATACTCCTGGTAGCGAACCTCGGGGGAGGGTATGCCTACCTCCTCCATCAACTCCAATACCCGCTTTTTTTCGGCGTGTCTTTTGTTAGAACCGTATTTGAGGCGGAAGGCCTTCTCCTCCATTAGGCCGTGGATCCGGAGGGCTTCCCCTATCTGTTCGCCGACTTTGAAGACCGGGTTCAGGGTCGTCATGGGGTCCTGAAAGATCATGGCTATTTCCTTGCCCCGGATCCGGCGCATTTCGGCGGGGCTTTTCTGCAAGATATCACTGCCGTTAAAAATAATTTTTCCCCCGACAATCTTACCGGGAAAGGGCACCAGCCGGAGTATGGAAAGGAGGGTCATGCTTTTTCCACAACCCGATTCCCCCACCAGGCCGAGGATTTCGCCCCTTCCCAGGGACAGGCTGACATTGTTGACCGCTTTTACCAAACCCCTTTCCGTGGGAAAGTGGGTAGACAGGTTTTCTATTTTCAGCATCCTCGTTCACATCCTTTGT
This sequence comes from Bacillota bacterium, assembly GCA_012842325.1. Classification (GTDB taxonomy): domain Bacteria; phylum Bacillota; class DTU030; order DTU030; family DTU030; genus DTU030. The sequence goes on from DUTA01000143.1 coordinate 11,730, forward strand.
TTTGCAGGGCTTAATCTATTTTCAAGCGGGGATCCAGGATATCCCGTAGCCCTTCTCCCAGCAGGTTGATGCTCAGGACCAGGATTAAGAGGGCCAAACCCGGCAGGGTGGAGATCCACCAGGCGTTGAGCATAAACTGCCGCCCGTTGGCGATCATTGAGCCCCAGGCGGGTATCCTGGTGCCGACACCCAACCCGAGGAAGCTAAGGGAAGCTTCCATAATGATCATGTATCCCATCCGCAGTGTTCCCAGGACAATCACCGAGTGAACGATGTTGGGCAGGATCTCTGAAAGCATAATCGTTAAATCTCCTTGCCCGCTGGCTTTGGCCGCTTCAACATACTCCTTTGTCTTTTCCGATAGGGTTTCCCCCCTGGTGAGCCGGAAAAACTCCACCCAACCCTTAAAACTGAGGGCCATGATTAAATTCCAGAAACCGGGTCCTGTAACCATCATTACTCCCAGGGCAAAAATTAAGTAGGGAAAGGCCAGTAAAAGATCGGCAAAACGGGAGAAAACCTCATCAAACCAACCACGAAAGTAACCTGCCGCCAGGCCCGCCGTAACGCCAATGGCCATTGATACCATAACGGAGAGAAAGCCGACACCGATGGACACCCGGGCACCATAGATGATCCGGCTGAGGAGATCCCGGCCCAGTTCATCACAGCCCAGGAGATACTCCGGCTGTCCCCCTTCGGCCCAGCTTGGTGGCAGGAGGCGGTTGCCCAGCTGGCCTATAAAGGGATCCTGGGGTATGATATAAGGGGCAAAGACGGCGGCCAAAAGATAGAGGATGATGACCAGGGCCCCCAGTAGGGCCGAGGGATGGCGGCACAACTGGCGGAGGAAAGACTGGCAGTTCTGGCGCAAAAGGCGCAGCTTGATGGCGAGGAGATACATGTTTTGCTGGAGAGGCTGGGACGCCGTCCCGGCAGTCTGGGAGGAAGGGATGCTTATTCTTTTGCTATCCATGGACATTTCCCTCCCCTACAGTTCAATCTTGGGATTAACAAAGGTGTAGATGATATCGGCCAGGAGGTTTGCCATGACGAAGGTAAAGGCATAGATGATGACGGCCCCTTGAACCAGGGGAAAATCACGGCGCTGGATGGCATCAACCACCAGGCGCCCCAGACCGGGCCAACCGAAAACCGTCTCCACGATCATATTGCCGCCCAGGAAAACCCCCAACTGGAGGGCAACAATGGTCACCGTCGGGATCAGGGCGTTGCGAAGGGCATGTTTAACGATCACCCTGTATTCTGTCAGGCCCTTGGCCCGGGCCAGGACAATGTAGTCCTGGCGCAGTACCTCCAGCATGCTGGAACGGATCATGCGGGCGACGGTGGCAGCAGTGGCGGCACCCAGGGCCAGGGAGGGAAGAAAAAGATGCTGGAGGGTGCTGGCCAGGGCAGCCCAGTTCCTGGTCAGGATGCTGTCCAGTACGTAAAAGCCGGTTATGGTTTCCAGGCCTACGGTAAAGGGCAGCCGGCCGTGGGAAGGGAACAGGCCCAGGGAAGCGGAAAACACAATGATGAGAATAATCCCCAACCAGAAGGGCGGCATGGAAATGCCGAAAAAGGCAGCGGTCATTGAAGCCCGATCAATGAAGGAGTATTGCTTGACGGCCGAGATGATTCCAATGGGGACGGAAATAAGGAGGGCGATGAACAAAGCACCCAGGGCCAATTCTATGGTAGCCGGCAGACACTCCAGGATTAAAGTTGTCACAGGTTTCCGCTTAATATAGGATGTTCCCAGGTCTCCCCGCAGGCAACCAGACAAAAAATGATACAGCTGGATATGGATGGGTTTATCGAGATGAAATTCCTGGCGTAAAGCCTCCATTTCCTGTTCGGAAACATGGCCCGCCTCCCCCATCATCAGATCGACGGGGTCCGCTCCGGGGGTAAGGCGCATAAAGAGAAAGACGATAATGGCAATTCCCAACATAATGGGTATGGAGACGAGAATCCTTTCCAGGATACGTGCTAACTTCAACCATACCACCTCCGCTGGCAAAGTTGGCAGAACCCCGGGGCAAAAAGGGGAGAAGCCCCGGGCAGGGGTTTTCTCCCCCTTCTCCCCTTTTGCTTGACTTTATCGTCTCAGTTGTCCTTTAAGCCCACATCGTGGAGATTGATGCGGCTGTCGGGACTGGGTTCCCAGTTTTCCACCAGCACTGAGCAGGCTTCCAGTTCCATGGTACTATAACCAAAGACCTGGGGGCAATCTTCGTAGAGGATTTCCTGCAGTTGCCGATAGATACTTGCCCGTTCCTCATCGTCGATGGTCACCGAGACCCGGGCAAAAAGCTCATCGAATTCCGGGTTGCTGTAGTGGGAGTAGTTGCCCCGTCCCAGGACATCGCCCTGCCGGGTCACAAACTTGGGTTCAAAGAGGTCATAGGGTTCCAGGGTTGAGTTCCCCCAGCTGCTGACAACGGCTTTCCTTTCGCCCGCATCCAGGAGGGGTTTCAGAACACCCCAATCCCAAACCCGCACCGTGGCGTCGATCCCGACCCGCTGCAGTTGTTGGGCAATGGCTTCGGTGACATCCTTCATTTCCTCGTCGGTGTCGATAACCAGGCTGAAACCATCGGGGTAGCCCGCTTCGGCCAGAAGTTCCTTGGCCTTTTCCGGATTATACTCATAGCCGGGCAGACCCTCGTGGTAGCCGAAGGAGCCTGGGATAGCCGGTCCCGGGCAGCGGACTGCGTACCCCCCCAGGATGGTCTCGATGATTTCATCCATATCGACGGCATAGTTCATGGCCTGCCGGACCAGGACATTGTCAAAGGGCTCCAGCTTGGTATTGAGATCCATTGCGTAAGCACGGGTACCAATGCAGGATTTGACCACTACGTTGGGATCCTTTTCCAGCTCCGGGACCAAATGGGGCGGTACCGACTGGATAATATGGACATCCCCCGCCTGCAGGGCAGCGATTCTGGTCGCCGTTTCCGGTATGATCTTGAAGATGACGGTATCAACCTGGGCCGGTCCTACCGGCGGGAGTTCGGGAGAACCGCCGTAGTAGTCGTCAAAGCGTTCCAGTACGATCTCCTCTTCCAGGCTGCCCTTGACAAATTTGAAGGGTCCGCAGCCTATGGGATGTTCGGCGAAGTAGGCGGAACCGTGTTCTTCAATGTATTTTTTGGGTACGATCTGTTGGTGGGGCAGCATCCGTAAAAATACCGGCCAGGGTTCGCTGAAAATAAAGCGCACAGTATAATCGTCGATTTTTTCCACCTTTTCCAGGGGCCCGAGGAGCCCCGCCCGGGGCGATGATTGCCCGTCCACGGCCCCTTCGGTAATGATGCGCATAAAGGTAAATTCCACATCATCGGCCGTCAGGGGATCCCCGTTGTGGAAGGTGATTCCCTGACGAATTTTAAATTCCCATTCCGTCGGACTCAACTGGGTGTAGGACTCGGCTATTTCCGGCACGATTTCCATGTCCGTGGTCCTGGTTACCAAACCGTCAAAGATGTTTCGCAGTACCGTTTCTGTCACCCGGTCCCTGTGCATGGCGGGATCCAGGGTCAGGACCGATTGCCTGAGGCCCACGACCAGGGTTTTACCTTCCTCTTCCACCTCTGCTGTCGGACTGGTACACCCGCTCAGCGCTCCCCCAAGCAGGGCCGCCACCAGGGTGAAAACAAAGGCCGCAACCAGCCATCTCCGGGCCATTTTTTTCCCTCCTTCATTCTATAATAGTGATCAAGCTATTATCCTCGACCTGTGACCCCCTCTCTGTTCCCCCCTCTCATCCCCCCTTTATACCCTGTTTTTCCGGCCTGCCTTTGCCTTCTTATAATCCAGGGCCGCTTCCCGCAGGGCCTGGAAAAAATTGTTGGCGAAGGGTTCGCCCAGCATTTTCTCCGGGTGAAACTGTAAGCCGAAGACAAAGGGGTGCTCTTCACTTTCTATTGCTTCCACAACCCCGTCGGGGGCGTAAGCCACCGCCCTTAAACCCTGTCCCACCTTATGAATGGCTTGGTGGTGCAGGCTGTTGACCCCTACCTTGTGGACACCGAAGATGCTGGCCAATTCCGATGTCGGGTCAAGGATAAGGGTGTGCCAGGGTTCTCCCCAGGGAGCGCGCCCGTCCTGATTATGCCTCAGGGAGCCGGGTATTTCCGTTTGCAGCCGGGAATAGATGGTTCCTCCCCGTACTTCGTTGAGCATCTGGTTGCCCCGGCAGATCCCAACCAGGGGCATCCCCAGTTTGAGGGCCTGTTTGATCAGACAGGCATCAAATACATATCGTTCCGGATTCTGTTCCCTCAAACCGGGAAGATAGGGCTGCTGCAGGGAAGCTGGCGGCAAAGAGTTGCCTGCCCCGCCGGTTACAATA
>DUTA01000036.1 GCA_012842325.1 Bacillota bacterium
CCGTTTCCCCGATGAGGAGCACCGGCACATCCTTGCCCGCCACCTGGATGGCCATTTCCCGGGCGTTCTGCAGGGCCTCGCTTTCCCCGATAATGTCATCGAAGGTTATTATATTCCTCTCCCAGGCGGACTGCAAGACCGATTCTCTCATTTTAGTGAAATCTGAGAAGACCAGGATGGTGCCCTTTTGTTTTCCTTTGATCAGCACCGGGCTGGCGCTGATAATGAATTCGTAGCCCCGGAGGGTGACGGGCCCCACCTCGCCGTTAAAATCCTTCTCCGCCAGCCTTTTGTAGGCAGCGGCGGTAATCAGATCCGGCAGAGGGGGAAACTGGCCTTGCGCCAGCTGCAGTTTTTTATTAATATAGTCATTGGTTGTAAGGATCCTTTTCTCGCTGTCCAGGAACATTATTCCTTCGTTGATGGAGTTGAGCAGGGTTATCAGTTCCGAGGAGCGGTGTTCCAGGAGGGTGCTGTATTCCTTTTCCTTGAGCATTGTTGAGATGATGTTGCTCAACTGACTCTCAAAGGCCATGTAGCTGTCTTTGTTGTTCAAAAGGCTGTTCCGGGCCTGCTCGGTGAAGGCGCACATGCCCAGGACACCTATGATCCTGCCGTTATACCTGATGGGAATGCAGAGTTCGGCCAGCTCCCGGCAGTCGGAAGTCCTGGTGCAGTCAAGGCAGGCGGGATCATCCTTGGGGTTGGCAATGAAGTACTGCTGCCCCGTGGTGAGGCATTTTTCAAAAACCGAATGGCGGGGTGCCCTGTTTTCGAAGCACTCCTTGATAAACCTGGTCGCCACCAGCCGCTGCAGGTTCTCGTCCACAATGGTAATGTCGATATTGGTGATGGCGTGGATGGTCTCCACAATGTGCTGGAGTTCGCCCTTGATGCCGTCAAGCTGGCTCATCGGCAAGGCTCCTTTCGCCGGCAGAAAAAATAAAGCAGAAGTTTTATGGATAATTTTAATATACCATATTTGCCTTCCCCTGTGAACTTTGGGCAGGGGACCTCATATACTCTCTATTATTTCTGTATCGTTTCCAACCCTACTCCCGCCTTTCCTCCCGGGCCCTCCCGGTGGGTAAAGGTTATCATTTTTTATAAATGCTTCTCAAAATTGATAAAGTTCCTTTCCCGGCAGGGGAATGCCCGGGTATCGGCTCTTGGGCCGGGAGGGGCCAGCGTTGTTCGCAAAGATGAGAAGGCCTGCCGGCGGGAGAAGGCCGGAAGCCCGGGGGACAGGGGTTTTGCCGGCCCGCCTTTTTGGCACACCTTTTGCAATAGCCAGGGGCGGGGAGGTAATAAGCATGTCCAATTATGAGCAATTGCTGGCAATCCTGAGAAGCCAGGTCAAACCCGCCCTCGGCTGTACCGAACCCGGTGCGGTGGCCTACGCCGTCGCCCGGGCCAAAGAATTGTTGGGAGGTGATGTGAAGGAACTGAAGATCAGGGTAGACAAGAACATTCTCAAAAACGGCATGGATGTAGGAATTCCGGGTACCGACGAACGCGGCATCGTTTTTGCCGCCGCCCTCTCCCTGGTAGTCGGGAAGGCGGAGTACGGCCTGGAGGTACTCAGGGATGTCACGGCCGCGAGCATCGAGGCGGCCAGGGAACTGGTGGAAGCAAAAATTATCAAACTGGAGCTGGAAGAAGAAACCAACGGACTTTATATCTGTGTTGATGCCATAGGTGAAAGGGACCGCTCCCGGGTCATCATCAAAGACAGCCACACCAACATTGTCTTTGAAAGCAGAAATGACGAGGTCTTGCTGGACAGGGAGCAGGCCGGGACCGGGACTGCCGCGGAGCCCGAAGATAGCAAACAGGCGATTAAAAACTATTCCTTTGCCGAACTCATCGCTTTTGCCAGGAATATCCCCCTGGAAGAGCTGGCCTTTATTCAGGACGGAATAGACATGAACATGCGCATTGCCAGGGCCAATCTCGCGGAAAACCCGGGCATCGGGATCGGAAAGCATTTTTACGACCAGGCAAGGGACGTCTTTGAGCTGGCCAAGGCCTACACCGCCGCTGCCTCGGAAGCCCGGATGTCCGGCTATCCCCTGCCCGTCATGAGCAGCGCCGGCTCGGGCAACCACGGCCTGGTGGCCATTATCCCCATCGCCGTGGTCGGGGCCGAAAAGGGCCTCGCCCGGGAACAGATTCTGCGCGCGGTGACCCTGAGTCACCTGATCACCATCTATGTCAAGGCTTATACCGGCCCCCTTTCTCCCGTCTGCGGCTGCGGCATTGCGGCGGGGGTGGGCTGCGCCGCCGGACTGACCTACCTGCTGGGCGGTGACAGTGACCAGATTGTGGCTGCTGTCAACAATATGGTGGCAGGCCTCACCGGCATGCTCTGTGATGGTGCCAAATTGGGCTGCTCCTACAAGCTTTCCATAGCCGTCGATGCGGCGATGGATGCGGCCAATTTGGCCCTGAAAAACATCACCATACCCCCTGACAACGGGATCCTGGGACAGACGGCCGAGGAGACGGTTCAGAACATGGCTCTGGTTTCCCGGGTTGGTATGAACAATACCGACAGCGTTATCCTCGATGTTATGCTACAAAAGTGCCTGTAGCAGAACATTAATAACAAAAGGGAGGCATTATCGTGAGTAATATTGTTGCGTTCCTCATTTTGGCCATCGTCTATTATATCGGTGAGTTTATTGGTACCAAGAGCAAGGCCTGGATCCCATCGGTCTTCGTCATCGCGGCCCTGTTCCTGGTAGGGTACTGGACCTTCTTCCCCAAGGACATCGTCGAGCTGGCCGGGATGGGACCACCGCTGGGTGGTATTCTCGTCATCATGCTCTGCATCACCCACATGGGCACCATCATCAGCATCAGGCAGCTCATGCAGCAGTGGAAGGTTATTCTCATCGCCCTTGCGGGACTCACCGGGATGGTAGCTTTTTGCTGGTTTTTGGCCATGCCCCTGGCCGGTAGGGAATATGTCATTGCCGGTCTCCCGCCCCTTACCGGCGGTATTGTGGCAGCCGTCATGATGAGTGAAGCCGCTTTGGAGCGGGGTTTGACGGCCGCGGCTGTCCTGGCCATTGCCATGTATGCCTGCCAGGGCTTTGTCGGCTATCCCCTCACAGCGGTGGCGCTGAAGATCGAAGGCAGGAAGCTCCTGGAGGAATTCCGCAGCGGCAAGCATCAGGTGGCTGCTGCCGGTGAAATCGACGAAGCGGCCGGCAACATGAAGGTGGAGGAGGAACCGCGGCGGAAGCTGATCCCGCCCATGCCGGAAAAATACACCACCACGGCCTTCATTCTCGGGAAAATGGCCATATCTGCCTATATTTCCAGCCTGCTGGGTTCCATAACCGGCCTGAACCAGGCGGTCTGGGCCCTGATCGTGGGTATTGTCTTGACCGAGATCGGTTTCCTGGATCGGGACTCCCTCAACAAGGCCAAGTCCTACGGCTTTTTGATGTATGTGCTGATGGTTTACGTCTTTGCCGGTCTGAAGGATGCCACTCCCCAGATGCTGATGGATACCCTGGGACCCATGGCTATAATCATCGTAATCGGTGTTACCGGGATGGTTCTCTTCTCTATCGTAGCCGGTAAAATCCTGGGCATCAGCTGGAACATGGCCTGTGCCGTTTCCCTCACGGCCCTGTACGGCTTCCCGCCCAACTATATCCTGACTGAAGAAGCCTGCAAGGCCCTGGCCGAGAACAAAGAAGAACACGAGTTCCTCATGGGCAAGATGCTGCCCATGATGATCGTGGGCGGCTTTGTCACCGTCACCATCACCTCGGTTATTATCGCCGGTATCTTTGTCAACCTGTTCTAACGGGCAGAGGGCGACAGAAGGGTCCGGCACTCAAGGCGGGCCGGCTTTCGTCAACGGGCAGGCCCCTTGAGTGCCGACTCCCCAAACAAAGAGGAGTGAGATGAGGATTATGGTTATAAAGGAACTGGCCGAAAAGTATAAAGACTATATTATCGAGCGGAGAAGGTTTTTTCACCAGATACCCGAGCTCAGCTTTGAGGAAGTAGAGACCACCAAGGCCCTGGTGGAAGAACTGGAGGCTATGGGGATCGAGGTCCAAACCTTCCCCGACTACACCGGTGTGGTGGGTTACATCCGGGGGGGCAAGAAGGGGAAAACCGTCATGCTCCGGGCCGATATCGACGCCCTGCCCATGGAGGAGCACACCGGCCTTCCCTTTGCCGCCACCAACGGCAAAATGCACGCCTGCGGCCATGACGCCCACATCGCCATGCTGCTGGGGGCGGCAAAAATCCTGGTGGAAATCAAGGACCAGCTGGAGGGGGACGTAAAACTCCTCTTCCAGGCCGCCGAGGAATCCTGCTACGGGGCCAAGTATTATGTGGAAAAGGGCGTCCTAGATGATGTGGACGCCATCTTCGGGATGCACATCTGGGGGACCCTGGAAGCGCCTTACATGTGCCTGGAGCCCGGCGGCCGGATGGCCTCCTGCGACAATTTCAAGATCACCGTTTCCGGCCAGGCGGCCCACGGCTCCGCCCCTCACCTGGGGAAGGACGCCATCGTGGCGGCCGCGGCCATTATCAACAACATCCAGACCTTTGTCAGCAGGGTAAACGATCCCCTGAACCCCCTGGTGGTCACCATCGGCACCATCAAAGGGGGCCAGAGATTCAACATTATTGCCGACCGGGTGGAGATGGAAGGGACCATCCGGACCTATTCCCGGGAGCTGCGGAACACCATCGAAGAGCGCCTGCGGAAGATCATTGTCGACACCGCCAGCGCCCTCGGCTGCGAGGCGGAGCTGGAATACTACTACTACCCGGGTCCCATCATCAATGAGCATGAAGACCTGAACAGGCTTGCCCGGGAGGCTGCCATCAAGCTCTACGGCGAAGAATACCTGGTTTCTATGCCGAAACTCATGGGCTCTGAGGACTTTGCCTACTTCATGGAGAAGGTGCCCGGCTTCTACGGCTTTATCGGTGCCCTCAACAAAGAAAAGGGCATCATCTACTCCAATCACAGCGACAAATTCACCGTGGATGAAGACGTGCTGCACCGGGGCAGCGCCCTCTACGCCCAGTTTGCCCACGACTTTTTGGCGGCCAAATAACAATTTTCGCCAATAAATACCCCTTCAGTTGGGAGCATGGGTCAAGGCCCATGCTCTTTGATATCTCAGGGGGGCCTGGGTCTGAAAATTATCCCCCTGTTGGCAGGGAAATGGGAATTGGGCAAAGAATAATGCTAGAATAATCAGGCTGCCCTGCCGGCCGGGTTTTACACCGGGGCAGGGGAAGCACTCTGCCGAAAGTTGGGGTGAAAACATGTTGGAACTCCGGGCCTATGCCTATCTCGACAGCCTCCAGCCCCAGTTTGCCGCCCTGACGGCCGCCCTGGTGCAGGGGAACTTCCCCCGGGCCAACGATGCCGCCCTCTACCTGGAGGTGGCGCCGGGAATCGAGGTCTACCGCCTGATCGATATTGCCCTGAAGGCCAGCAGGGTGGAACTGGGCTATCAGATGGTGGAGCGGCAGTTCGGGATGCTGGAATTCCATTCTCCTTCCCAGTCCGATGTCCTCACCGCGGGCGAGGCCATCCTGGCAGCCTTGGGGAAAAGGCCGGAAGATGCCCTGCCGCCCAACCTGATCGCCGCCACCATCGTCCGGCGGGTAGATCCCCACCAGGCCCAGATTCTCAACCGCTCCAAGGCCGGTTCCCTCCTCCTGCCCGGTTCAACCCTCTGCGTCATTGAGGTGGAGCCGGCTGCCTATGCCGTGCTGGCCGCCAACGAGGCGGAGAAGGTCGCCGCCATCAACCTCATCGACACCTGGACCTTTGGCGTCTACGGCCGGGTCTTCTTCTCCGGCACCGAGGCCGAGGTCAAGGTGGCGGCAGCGCGGATCAAGGATCTCTTCGGCTGGAAGGGCAGTTTGGGGGATTAGTAGTGATCTTGGTGTTTTCCTTCTCCGGAAGGTTTTTAACATGTTTTATGGAATAACTCCAAAAGTAGGTTATGCCCAAAGGAGGTTTCGGAATGGAATTTGTGGCCAGGGAGATTATGACCACTCCTGTCATCTCTGTGGGGCCGGAAACCAAGCTGGCAGAGGTTGTCAGGGTTATGGCGGAGAAGAACATCAGCGGCGTGCCGGTGGTGGATGGGGAGAACGTGGTGGTGGGCATCATCAGTGAGACGGATATTGTGGCTTACGCCGGGAAAACCGAGGCGGTCCGCCTGATCGGTTCCTCGGCCTGGATTTCCCCTTACGAGGAAAGGACCGGGGGCGTAATGTACCGGAAGGGCTTTGAGCTGCTGGCCAATACCCCCGTGGAAAGGGTTATGGCCAAAAAGGTAATCACTGTGAAGGAAGACACCCCCGGCCTGGAGGTGGCCCGGATAATGAACAGGAAGAAGATCAACCGGGTGCCGGTGGTGGACGCCGCCGGTAAGCTGGTGGGGCTGATTACCCGGGCTGATCTGGTCCGGGCCCTGGCGGAAAGGGGAACTTGAGAGAAAAAGTATATTTCTTCAATTGCACCAGGTCCAGCGCCTGGTGTTTTTATATGGGGAGATGCTTGAAAGTGTAGCAAAATAGAACACAGGCAGGCAGGAGTTTTCCCACTTGTGACAAATTTAATAGAAATAACATGAAGGGACGGGCAGGGCGGGAGGGGAAGGGAGGAGAACCGGTGATCATCGAGACCATTGTTACCACCCTGGGGGCGGGGGGAAGGTGCAACCCGGCCCCCATGGGGGTGGTGCTTTTATCCGGGGAGGAGGGCCGGATCCTGCTGCGGCCCTTTAAGACCACCCATACTTTCCGCAATCTTAAGGAAACAGGCTTTGCCGTGGTCAATATGAGCTGGGATGGAGCCCTCTATGTCTATACAGCTCTGGGGGACCCGGACCTGCCCCTTTTACCGGCTGACCGGATTCCCGGCCGGGTTCTCCGGGACCACCGGGGTTACTGGGAAGTCCAGGTCGAGGATGTGCGGGAGGAAGGGGAGCGGGCTGCCGTTACCTGCCGTATCGTCAAGGAAGTGGCCCGGGAAGGGATATGGGGTTTTAACCGGGCCCGGGCCGCCCTGGTGGAAGGGGCCATCCTGGCTACCCGCCTGCATCTGTATGCTCCAGCTTTTGTAAAGGCAGAACTGGACCGCCTGGCGGAGGTAGTGGCCAGGACGGGGGGACTTAGGGAAAGGGAAGCCATGGATTATCTCCAGAAATACGCTGCAAGGGCAAGAAAGGTTGGTGAGGGAAATGCTGCAGATTGAAGCACCGGCCCGGCTGCACCTGGGACAGATAGACCTGAACGGTTCCCTAGGCCGCCTGTACGGGGGCATAGGGGTGGCCCTGGAGGGGCCCAGGACGGTTTTGCTGGCTGAGCCCTGTTCCCGGCTGGTCGTGGAAGGGCTGGAAAGGGAGAGGGTGACAAAAATTGCCCGCACCTTTCTGGAGCGGACCGGCATCGAAGGGGGGGCCCGCCTCCAGGTGACGGAGGCCATCCCGCCCCACGTGGGCCTGGGTTCGGGCACCCAGCTCTCCCTGGCTGTGTCCCTGGCCCTGGCCCGGCTCCACCGGCTGGACCTGACCCTGGACGACCTGGCCCGGATCACCGGCCGGGGCCACCAGTCGGGGGTGGGCATCGGGATCTTTCGCAGCGGGGGCTTTGTCGTGGACGGGGGTATTCCCCGGGAGTATGACCGGCCCGATGTGGAGGGCTATGTGCCGCCCATCATCTTCCAGCACCCCTTTCCTTCTTCCTGGTATTTTATCCTCATCACCCCGACCAACACCAGCGGCTACAGCGGCAGCCGGGAGAAGGAAGCCTTCGCGGCCATGCCCCCCATACCCCCCGAGGATGTGGGCCTGGTCTGCCGCCTGCTGGTGATGCAGCTTTTGCCGGCCCTGCTGGAGGAAAATATCGAGGCCTTCGGCCAGGCCCTATCGGAGATCCAGTGGACCATCGGCAAGCAGTTTGCCCCGGTCCAGGGGGGCCTCTACAGCCACCCGGCCGCCGAGGGCATTGTTCGCTTTCTCCTCAATTCCGGTGTCGCCGGGGCCGGCCAGAGCTCCTGGGGGCCGACCCTCTACGGGGTGGTGGCGGGGGAAGAGGCGGCCCGGGAAATAACGGGGGCGCTGAAAAAGTATTTGGAGGCGGAGGATATCCCCGCCAGTGTAAGCTGCCTTCCCGCCCGGAACCGGGGAGCCAGGGTTTCCTGGACCGAGGAGGGATAAGGGGGCAATGAAACAGGATGTTATAGTACGTGCGTGGGAGCAGTTTGTGGCCGGGCAGGGAATCCCTGCCGCAGTAAGGCCTCCCATTGCCGCTTCCTGGCGCCGCTGCCGGAGCCGCGGCCTCAGCCCCCACGAAAGGCCGGCTGTAGAAAAACTTGCGGGACAGGAGCTGGAGGAGCACTGCCGCCAGGCCCGGCCCATTGCCAGGATTGGACGACCCTTCATGGAGAAGATCAGCCGGTACACCGTGCCCAATTCCCTGGTGTTCCTGGCCGATGCCGGCGGCTATCTGGTGATGGTCGTGGGGGACCCCAATGCCTTCGCCGCTCAGGCACCCTTTTTCCAGGTGGGAACCTACTGGGGGGAGGAGGCGCAGGGGACCAATGCCATTGCCCTGGTGATGCGGGAGCAGCAGAGCTTCCAGGTTGAGGGAGCGGAGCACTACCTGCAGCTGCACCATTCCCTGGCCTGCAGCGCGGCGCCCATCTTCAGCCCTGAAGGGGAATTCCTAGCGGTCCTGGGCGTGATAACACCCCTGCCGGCGGCCCATCCCCATACCCTGGGCATGGTGGTGGCGGCGGCGGCAGCGGTGGAAAACCAGCTGGGCCTGGAACGGGCCTCAGACCAGCTTTATTCTGTGGTTCAGTCCATTTCCGACGGTCTCATTGCCATCGACGAAAATGGTTTAATCACCCAGATGAATACGGTGGCCGGGAACATCTTCGGCCTATCCCCGGCCGACTGCATCGGCAAACCGGTGGAAGAGGTTTTCCGGGATTCCTTTTCCCTTCTCCGGGTGATCAAGACGGGCCGGGAAGGGTTCAATGACCGGGAGCTGGCGGTGGACATCAATGGGCGGCGGGTCCGCATTACCGTCACCAGCCGGCCCATCTGTTCCCAGCAGGGAAAAACCTTCGGCGTGGTCCTCACCTGCCGGGAGATGAAGTCGGTGCAGCGGCTGGTCAACAGGATGGTGGGGGCCCAGGCCCGCTTTACCTTCGACGACCTCATCGGCGAGGACCCGGAATTCACCGAGGCCATAGCCATGGCGCGCCGGGTGGCCAGGACCGATTCCACCGTTCTCCTGGTGGGGGAGAGCGGGACGGGCAAGGAAATGTTTGCCCAGGCCATCCACAATGCCAGCCCGCGCCGCAACGGGCCCTTTGTGGCCATAAACTGTGCCGCCCTTCCCCGGGAACTGGTGGAGAGTGAACTCTTCGGCTATGAGGAGGGGGCCTTTACCGGGGCCAAGCGGGGCGGGCGCCCGGGTAAGTTTGAGCTGGCCAGCGGCGGCACCCTGTTCCTGGATGAGATCGGGGACATCCCCCTGGAGACCCAGGTGAGCCTGCTCCGGGTCCTTCAGGAAAGGCAGGTGACCCGCATCGGCGGCCAGGCCGCCATACCCGTCGAGATCCGGGTCATTGCCGCCACCAACAGGGATCTGGGCCGGCTGGTGGAGGAAGGCCATTTCCGCCTTGATCTTTATTACCGCCTCAATGTCATCAACCTGACCATTCCCCCCTTGCGGGAGCGGGGGGAGGATGTTCTCCTTCTGGCCCGCTATTTTCTCCGGCGCCTGGCCGAGCAGCTGGGACGGCGGGAGATCGTCATGGCCCCGGAGGTGGAGCGGCTTTTTCTCCAATACCACTGGCCGGGCAATGTCCGGGAGCTGCAGAACGTTCTTGAACAGGCCGTCCACCTGCTGGATAATGACATCCTCCTGCCGGAACACCTCCCCGCAGAGTTCAGGGCTGCCTCCGCCGGGGGTGGGGAAGTTGCCCTGCCGGCAAAGGCCGGCAGCCTGGCCGATCTGGAACAGGCGGCCGTCCTGGAAGCCCTCCGTTCCGCCCGGGGCAATATATCCCTGGCTGCCCGCTGGCTGGGGGTGGGCCGCACCACCCTGTACCGGAAGATCCGCCTCTACCGCATTGATCTGGAAGAGCTGCGGCACAGTGCACCATAATGGAATATGAACCAAAATGAAACAGTCTGTCAGAGCCCGGCATTGCCCTATCCGACTGGCAGTAGTAGAAGGGGACCCCGCTATGTTTCAAAATGATACAACGGCCGCTTCCCGGCCGGGGAATTATATGGCTAAGAATCCTGATTTTATGGGAAAAGGCATAATTTACCTCCAATGGCATAAACATTGCGATAGAAAACATTAGCACAGTATGGAATATTGGGTCAATAGGGGGGATGCCTTGGAGAGAGCTGGGATTAACCAGAGAGCAGTTGGTTGGCGGGGAAAAAAGGAAAGGGGGAAATGCCATGTCTAAGGCTCTGCATGAAAAGATGATTAAGGAGGCCCTGGCGGCCCAGAAGGCCGACATCGGTGTTATTAAGGAGAAGCGGGGGCAAAAATTCTCCATCGCCGATGCCCAGGCCTATGTGGATGCTGTGAACGGCATGACGGTGGGTGAAGGCCAGTGCCCCAACGTCATTGATCTGCACGTCAAGTCCGTCAATGCCCACTTTGAAATCCTGAAAGAGCTCACCGACTATGTCCGGCCGGAAGACGACCCCTTTGTTGAACACTACCAGACACCTGCCATCCTGGAAATCCTCTATGAAGCCGATCCCGAATTCAAGAAGTCCATGGACGTCTTTGTCGATGCCATTGCCGATAACGAAGCCCTCATCGGCAAGGAGGCCGTCCGGCGTTACGGCGGCTTCTACGGCCCCACCTGCGTGGTCGACTTTGCCTTCTGCCCCGGCTCTGTCACCAACGTAGTCAATGAGATCCTGAAACCCCTGGATATTCCCAAGGATCACAAGAAGGCCATCCTTTCCAGCAAATCCTGGGGTATGAACACCTCCTACGGCATTGGGGCAGCCTTTGCCGCCTCCCTGGAAGCCGGCAAGACGGCAGCCGAAGCGGTGAAAGACGAGATCGAGATGCTGCAGCTGGTCTACAAGGATCCCATTGCCGCCCAGGACAAACTGATGACCGACGGCGGCCACAGCTCCTTTGTGGTCAAGGAATACATGCAGAAGTATAAGGAACGGATGAAGGATGTCGTCCTCAAGGCTGTGGAAGCCGGCGTCCACTACGGCAACATTGTGACGGTCCCGGCCTACTGTGTCGGCGACATCGCCCACCACATCGCCCAGTCCATGTACAACATGGCCAAGGACGACGTGGTCATGGCCATCCTGGAGGCGGAGACGGGTGTTCTGGAGAATACCCTCTACCGGGGTCTGGAGAAAGGCTTTGAGAGCCCCTGGGATGTCCTGAGCGTCGCCACCGGTTCCACCGCTGCCGGCGCCGCCTACATCCTGGAACTGGACGGCTTCACCGCTCCCATGGTCATCGATCTCCTGACCAAGCGCTTCTTCAACTACATCCAGAAGTACCCGGGACGGGGCGCCGCGGCCGAGCTCCACAACGTGGACTTCATGGACATGATCCACAGGGGAGCCCAGATCATCGATGTCGAGCCCATTGGCAATGGCGGCAAGGTCCGGGGTGTGGAAGTGGACCTCAGCCCCATTGACAACAATGAGGTCCTGGCCAATCCGCAGCGCTACACCTACCCGGCCTGCGCCATCACCGTACGCTTCTCCGCCATGATGCGCCTGGCCGACTTCCCGTGCCTCCTGACCAGCGAGCCGGTAACGGCCACCCTGATGACCAACCTCATTGCCCTCAATCCTGAGCGGCCTGGCTCGCCGGCCCGGGTCTGCAAGGACTGCGCCGTCTGCGCCTTTGTGAAGCGGCACAGCTACTGCAACTGGAATAAGAGCGTCTAAACCCCAGTTTAAGGCTGGTTAGAGTCTGGGCGAATACCGGGCTCCCGGTCCCGGACTGCGGGGCCCGGTTTTTCCTTTTTCGGGCGAAGGGCCGTGCCGACAATGAGGGAAAGGAGGTTCGGGCGTGAAGAAGCTCCTCGTGCAATTGGACACCGACTCCATGCCCAGCGTCTTTGACGGGATTGTGGCCTATGACGCCGGCGTCGACCACGTCCTCCCCTACGGGGGGGTGACCCCGGACAACGTCCAGGACCTGGTTTACGGCGCCATGTTTACCCGCGGGGGAGACAAGCTGAAAAACACCGCCATCTTCGTGGGCGGCTCCCGGGTGGAGGCGGCCCAGGCGGTGGTGGATAAGATCAAGGAAACCTTTTTTGGCCCGGTGCGGGTCTCGGTCCTCATGGATGCCAACGGCTGCAACACCACTGCCGCCGCGGCGGTCCTGAAAATGAATCAGGCCCTGCCGGTAAAAGGAAAAAGGGCCCTGGTCCTGGCCGGCACGGGGCCGGTGGGAATGCGGGCGGCGGGCCTCCTGGCCCTGGAAGGGGCCCAGGTGGGCCTCACTTCCCGGAGCCTGGAGCGGGGCGAACACACCTGCCGGCTGCTCCGGGAGCTCTACGGCGTTGAAGTTACCCCCTATGAACTGGATCCCCGGGACCAGGAAGCGGTGGCCCAGCTCCTGGCCGGGGTGGAACTGGTCCTGGCCGCCGGCCCGCCGGGGGCGGTCCTCCTGGAGGAAGAAACCTGGACCAGGCTTTCCCAACTGCAGGTGGTGGCCGATATCAATGCCGTGCCGCCGGGGGGGATCCCCGGGATAAAACCCACCGATGACGGGAAGGAAAGGCACGGCAAGATCTGCTTTGGTGCCCTGGGGATTGGCGGTTTGAAGATGAAGCTCCACAAGGCCGCCCTCCAGCGCCTCTTCACCGCCAATGATCTCGTTCTGGATGCCCGGGAGGTCTACGCTTTGGGGAAGGAGCTTTAGGCCCGAGGGGGAAAAGAGGGTGAAGCTACTACTGCTGGGGTTCAGCACCCGGGGCTTGGCCGAAAGCATTGCCCTGAGCCGCTGCCGGGACTGGCAGCTGGTGTGCCTGGATTATTTCGGCGATTACGACCTGGCCCAGTGGGGGGAGGTTTATTCCCTGCGCCGGGATTTCGGGCTGGAGGACTTTTCGGCCCAGGCCCTGCTCCCCATTGTCCGGAATTTTGAATACGACGCCGTTGCCTATACTTCCGGCATTGAGGATACCCCGGCACTGGTGGACCAGGTGGCGGCCGGCAAGGAGCTCCTGGGCAACGGGGGGGAAACCCTGGCTGCCGCCCGCTGCTGGGAGGAGCTCCACCGGTTTTTGGCCCAGAAGGGCATTGCCTTTCCCCGGACTTTTTATCACTGGCAGGGCCCCCTGCCGCCGGGCCAGTGGCTCCTCAAACCCAGGGATTCCGGAGGCGGCCTCGGCATTACCTGGGCCGGGGCGGGGAATGGGCTGCCGTCCGGCTACCTTC
>DUTA01000037.1 GCA_012842325.1 Bacillota bacterium
AAATAGCCTTTATTCACATAATCATATTTAGACCCTATTTCATATACCAACAGGTGTTAGCTTTAATCAGTAATACCATTTACTGTCAATTAAACTTAGGTCGGTTGTTATTATCACGGATTCAGGTTCAAATTATAGACTTCCTTTGGGAAACGCCCTCCGGGGCGTTTTTCTTTTTGCCCCGGCATCCTGGCTCCTGCCGGCCCGGGCCGGAAAGGGATCTACCCGGGGCCCCAGGGGTTAGAAAAACCTGGTAAGCTAGAGATTAAATGATCTATATTGACTATTTCTTTTAGTACCATAAGCTGTTATAATAGATGGCGTATTAAAAAATGTGGCGAAAAGGGTAAACCTGTCGAAAGGCAGGGGCACAAAACCACAGGGTCTAAGGTGCAATGCACTATGATCGCCGGGTTGCCGCCGCAAAATGTTGTTGTGGTTTAGGCAACCCCTAACCAAAGGGGAAAGGGGTGTCTAACTTGACGGTAAAGGAAGCCCCGGTGACAAATAAGGACACCGGGAAGAAAAAAAGAGGTTGGTGGAAGTTCTGGACGCGAAAGCGGGAGGAGAAGCAGGAAAGGAAGAAGCCCGCGAAACAGAGAAAAGGCGCTGGCTGGTGGCACTCATTAAAGCTCTCGCGGAAAATAGCCAGCGGTTATCTGGTGGTGGTCCTGCTGGTCCTGGCCTTGTCAGGCTTTTCCTACCTCCGGATCACCAGGATAATTGACCTGTTTGAAGGGATCGTAAACAACAATTACCCCTACATAGTGGCTATCAAGGAAATTGATGCCGCAGTTTCCGCCCAGGAGGCAGCCCTGGGACAGTTTATGACAACCGGCTCCGATGGGGCCCTCGTTAACCTGCAGCTGCGCCAGGCCGATGTCCTCGCCAAAATAGAGGCGGCCCGGCAGTATACAAGGGATGAAGAACAATTAAAGGTTTTAGACAGTATCCGGACCATTGCCGAAAACTTGCGGGCAAGAATCAACAATATCATTTCCCTCTACCAGGAGGGCGACCTGGAAGGCGCCATGGCCCTCTACAAAGAAGAGGCCCACACAAGCTATCTGACCCAGCTCCGCAACAACTACAGCCTGCTGAACGGCCTAAATGAAAGGGCTATTGAAACAACCAGGGAGCTGGTACAGAATGAAGCCGCCCAATCCCTGCGCTTCCTGTCCCTGGCCGGGCTCCTTGTCCTCATCATCGGCGTCATGGCCATAGCTCTCCTCCCCCGGAGCATCACCCGGCCCCTGGAGGAGCTGACCCGGGTCAGCAAGAGGATCGCCGACGGGGATCTGAGCGTGGTGCCGGAAGTGAAGGGCCGGGATGAGGTGGGAACCCTGGCGGCGGCCTTTGCCCAGATGGTGGAAAGCCTGCGGGATTTGGTCCAGCAGATCCACGACAGCACCGCCAAAATCAGCAAGTACGCCCAGGATTTCTCCACCAGCGCCGAGGAGACCAGCAAGGCCACGGAGCAGATCGCTGCCACCATCCAGGATGTGGCCCAGGGCGCCGAACACCAGGTGGAAAGGGTGAACAGCATTTCCCAGGTCATAACGGACCTGGCGGCCGCCGCCCAGCAGATCGCCGCCAATGCCAACACCGTGGCCAGCGATTCTGCTTCGGCCCAGGAGCTGGCCCAGAGCGGCAGCGAGATGATAGGACAGACGGTGGATCAGATTGAAGTGGCCAACAGCAGCATCCAGGACGCCACGGGGGTAATTAAAGACCTGGGCAAGCGTTCGGAAGAGATCGGGAATATCGTCGGCCTGATCACGGCCATTGCGGAACAGACCAACCTCCTGGCCCTCAACGCCGCCATCGAAGCGGCCCGGGCCGGGGAGCAGGGCCGGGGCTTCGCCGTGGTGGCCGATGAAGTGCGGAAGCTGG
>DUTA01000038.1 GCA_012842325.1 Bacillota bacterium
CAGGCCTGGACCGCCTCCAGGGTGGCGGCCAGGAGATCATCCAGGGAACGGTAGGCCGCCTCACTGAAGCCCACTCCCCCGGGATAGGCGTCGTGGATGAAGATGGTGGCCGCCTGGGTCTGGTCGTGGGCCAGGGTGGAAAGGCCGCCGATGTCATTCCGATCGCACATGGCGAAGAGGGGCAGGAGGCCGATGGCGGCATGCTCGATGGCATGGAGGCCCCCCATGGGGTCCAGGCCCAGGGCGAGGGCTTCGGCGATGATATCTTCCTGCACCTCCAGCCACATCCCCACCGTCTCCAGCTCCTGGGGCGGCAGGTCCAGGTCCCCTCCCCCCAGGACCTGGCCGGTGATCTCGTGCTTCCGCAGGAAACCGGTGACCCGGGTGGTGACCCGCAGGGTCCCCATCCCCAGGCTGTTCCCGTGGAAGTCCCGCCGGGCCTGGGTTGCCAGAATCTGGGTGGTCTTGGCCCGCTTCACCATGGTGTAGTAATCCACATCCACCTGCCGAAGATAGGCGCACTTTTCCTCCAGGGCCAGCTTTTCCACCAGGTAGGTCTCCCCCTGGTGCATGTAGACGGCACCCGGATGGGCTTCGGAAAAGGCCAGCTGGCCGTCGATGACTCCCACCAGGCGGTTTTTGTTCCCCCTGTCCCGGAGCTGAAAGGTCTCCCCGGTGGTGCGGATCTGCACCCGGTCGGCGGGGAAGCCTTCCCCCAGGTAGTACCAGCGCCCGTCGGAGTTGATGACCTGGCCGTCCTCGGCCAAAAGCAGCAGGAGATCCTGGCAGATATCGTCCCAGAGGGCAAGATCGGCCCCGGTCAGGGGCAGTTCCTGGGCGGCGCAGGGCAGGTGGCCCATGAGGATATAGGGATTGGCCGGGTCAATGAGGGCCTGTTCGGTGGGGCGGGAAAAGAGGACTTCCGGATGGCGCAGGAAATACTGGTCCAGGGGGTTGGCGACAGCGATAAAGATTACCAGGGACGCCTTCTGCCTCCTCCCCACCCGGCCGGCCTGCTGCCAGGTGGAGGCGATGGTGCCGGGAAAGCCGGCGATGATGCAGACCTCCAGGTCCCCCACGTCGATCCCCAGTTCCAGGGCGTTGGTGGACACTACCCCCAGGAGGGAGCCGGTAAAGAGGGCCCGTTCGATCTGCCGCCGTTCCCGGGCCAGGTAGCCGCCCCGGTAGGCAACCAGTTTCTGGCCCAGCCCTTGCGGCAGGGAACCCCGGGCCAGGCGCAGGATCCGCTCCGTCACCTGGCGGGCCCGGGAGAAGGTGATGGTGCGGGCCCGTTCCTGCATGAGCAGGGCCAGGAGCCAGGCCGCATCGTGGATGTAGCTCTGGTGCAGGGGCGGACACCAGAGGGCAAAACAGCGCTCCCCCTGGGGGGCGCCGTTGTCGTCGATGAGGGTCACCGGCACCCCCGTCAGCCGCCGGGCGTGTTCCTGCGGGTTGGCGATGGTGGCCGAACTGAGGATGAACTGGGGTTCGGAACCGTAGTGGGAGCAGATGCGCTGGAGGCGGCGCAGGATGTGGGCTACATTGGTCCCGAAAACGCCCCGGTAGGCGTGGAGTTCATCGATGACCACAAAGCGGAGGTTGCGGAAAAAAGAATGCCATTTGAGATGATTGGGGAGGATCCCCAGGTGGAGCATGTCGGGGTTGCTGAGGACAATCTGGGCCTCCTCCCGGATGGCCAGCTTTTCCTCGTCCGGGGTGTCGCCGTCATAGACGCCGGCCGTGACGGGTACAGGAAAGGCCTGCACCGCCGCCAGCTGGTCCCGGCTCAGGGCCTTGGTGGGGAAAAGGTACAGGGCCCGGCCTGCCGGGTCCCGGGCCAGGGCATCCAAAACGGGGAGGTTGTAGCAGAGGGTCTTCCCCGAGGCCGTGGGAGTGACCACCACAATATGCTCCCCCGCCGCCACGGCGTTGACGGCTGCGGCCTGGTGGCTGTAGAGTTTGGCAATTCCCTGCTCCTGGAGGTGCCGGGCCAGGAGGGGGTGTAAGGGCTTCACCAGGGTGCCGTACCGGGCTTCCCGGGGGGGAATTCTCTCTATGTGCTTTATCTGTCCCCTGTAGGAAGGGTGCTCTCTTATCGCAGCCAGTAGTTTTTCCGGATGCATCTCTTTGCCTCCTTTTCTCGATCCTCTACTTCGACAGAGAGTATTCCTTCCCCTCCTCTTTTGCAATTGCCAATTGACAGTTAAGCCCTTCAAGCTTCCAACCTCCACCTTCCAACTTCCAAAAAGCGGCCGGCGGCTGTCCGAACAACAGAGAAATATGATCCAGATCACAGACAAAGGGGTTCTGCTATAATAAATTTGTTGTAGGAGCTTTAAGTAAAAGGAGGAAAAACCGCTATGGTAATGCGCAAGATAATCCATATCGATGAAGAAAAGTGTGACGGCTGCGGCCTTTGTATTCCCAACTGCGCCGAAGGTGCCCTCCAGATCATTGACGGCAAGGCCAGGCTGGTTTCCGACAAGTACTGCGACGGCCTGGGAGCCTGCCTGGGCCACTGTCCCCGGGGCGCCATCAGCATCATCGAAAGGGAAGCGGAAGCCTTTGACGAGGAAGCGGTGGCCCAGTACCTGGCCCGGAAAGAAAAGGAAGCCCCACAGGTTCAGCCCGGGGGGTGCCCCGGCGCCTGCCTCATGGATCTGGCCAGGGAAAAGCAAGACCCGGCGGCCGCGGGTGAGCCGGAAGAGGAGAAAAAGAGCAGCCCCTCCCAGCTGGGCAACTGGCCCGTCCAGCTGCGGCTGGTCCACCCGGAAGCCTCCTATTTTGCAGGGGCTCACCTCCTGGTCTCAGCCGACTGCGTTCCCTTTGCCCATCCCGATTTTCACCGGGATTTGCTCAAGGGCCGGACAGTGGTGGTTGGCTGCCCCAAGTTGGACGATCTCGAAGGCTACCTGGCCAAGCTGACGGCAATTATTCAGGCCAACGACCTTCGGGATATCACCGTGGCCCACATGGAAGTCCCCTGCTGCACCGGCCTGGTCCGGGTGGTGCAGGAGGCCATCCGCCGGTCGGGAAAGGATATTCCCCTTAAACTTGTTGAGGTCAAAATCCGGAGATAATAATTGCAGTTGAAAGGCCCTCCTTAATAAGACAGCACTTCTGGCAAAAACGCCGAAGTGCTGTTTTTTATGAAACCGGGGGGACAGTTTCCATTTCCCCATGGCTTGGGCTGGCCCCTTGCAAAGCCGGCGACCATCCTGGAAGCTGGAAGTTGGAGGTTGGAAACTGGAAGGGGCGGCCGCCCTCGCGGAGCCCGGCGGCAAAGGGGCCAGCCCCACGGGCTAGAAGGAGAAGGGATTCCGTCAACTGTCCATTGTCAATTGTCAGCTGAGAAAGTCCCGTACCAGGGCAGAGAGGGGCGGGTTCTCAATGAGGAAGGCGTCGTGGCCGTAGTCCGAGACCAGCTCCCAGTAGTCCACCCGGCACCCGGCCTCCTTCAGGGCGGCGGCGATCTCCTGGGACTGGTAGGAGGGATACAGCCAGTCGGAGGTAAAGGAAACCACCAGAGTCTCGGCCCGGACCCGGGCCAGCACCGCCTCCAGGTTGCCGGCAGGGGCCAGGTTGAAGTTGTCGATGGCCTTGGTAATGTAGAGGTAGCTGTTGGCATCAAAGCGCTCGATAAAGGACTGCCCCTGGTAAGAGAGATAGCTCTCCACGGCAAAGGAGGGGGAAAATTTGTCCCCGGTTTTATGCTGGATCCGGCGGCCGAACTTCCTGTCCATACCCTCGCGGCAGAGATAGGTGATGTGGCCCACCATCCGGGCCACCGCCAGGCCCGCCCGGGGCCCGGGGGTGCCGTAGTAATCGCCGTTTCTCCAGGCAGGGTCGGCCATGATGGCCCGCCGCCCCACTTCATTGAAGGCAATCTGCTGGGCGTTGTGGGCGAGGGCGCTGGCGATGACCACGGCCTTCTTCAGCCGTTCCGGGTAGGATACGGCCCACTGGAGAACCTGCATCCCCCCCATGGACCCGCCCACCACCCCGTGGAGGGTCTCAATGCCCAGGTAATCCACCAATTGGGCCTGGGCCCGGACCATGTCCCCGATGGTGATGAGGGGGAAAGCCAGGCCGTAGGGCCGCCCCGTCCGGGGATTGGGGGAAGAGGGGCCCGTCGACCCCTTGCACCCCCCGATGACATTGGAGCAGATGACGAAGAAGCGGTCGGTGTCTATTCCCTTGCCCGGCCCGATCATGGTTTCCCACCAGCCCGGCTTCCGGTCCCGGGGACTGTGGTAGCCGGCGGCATGGGCGTCCCCCGTCAGGGCGTGGCAGATGAGGATGGCGTTGTCCCTCTTCTTATTCAACCGCCCGTAGGTCTCATAGGCCAGGACCGGCTCCTCCAGGACCTCCCCCGAATCCAGGGGCAGGGGTCCGGGCAGGGGGAAAGAGCGGGTTTCCACCAGGCCTACCGTCCTTTTCTCTTCTAGGCGCAGAGCCTGTGCCATTTCTCTCCCTCCTCCCCTACACCCTGGCCAGGGCCTGTTCCAGATCGGCCAGGAGATCGTCAATGTGTTCCAGGCCCACCGAGAGGCGGACCAAATCCGGGGTGATCCCCGCTTCCCGCTGCTGCTCCGGGGTCAGCTGCTGGTGGGTGGTGGTGGCCGGGTGGATGATGAGGGACTTGGCGTCGCCGATATTGGCCAGCAGGGACCAGAGCCTGACGCTGTTGATCAGGGTCTTTCCCGCTTCCAGCCCTCCCCTGATGCCGAAGGATATAATGGCCCCATAGCCGTCCAGGTACTTCCGGGCCAGGTGGTGGGTGGGATGCTCCGGCAGGCCGGGGTAGCAGACCCAGTCGACCTTGGGATGCTGCTGCAGGTAGCGGGCCACTGCGTATCCGTTTTCCGAGTGCCTCTCCATGCGTAAAGAAAGGGTCTCCAAGCCCTGCAGGAGCAGGAAGGCGGAGAAGGGACTCAGGGCCGGGCCCAGATCCCGCAGGCCCTCGGACCGGGCTTTGGCAATGAAGGCCTGCTCCCCATAGCGCTCCGTGTAGGAGTTTTCCGGATCAGCGGGCCGGTCAATGCCGGGGAAGCGGCCGTTGGTCCAGTCGAACTTCCCTGAATCTACAATGACCCCGGCAATGACGGTCCCGTGGCCGCAGATAAATTTGGATGCCGAGTGGACCACTATATCGGCCCCGTGCTCAATGGGACGGCACAGGTACGGTGAGGCCAGGGTGTTGTCCACCACCAGGGGAATCCCGGCGTCATGGGCAATCTCGGCCACGGCGGCAATGTCCAGGACATTGACCAGGGGGTTGCCGATGCTTTCAGCAAAGACAGCCTTTGTTCTCGGCGTCAGGGCCCGGCGGAAATTCTCCGGGTCCGCCGGGTCCACAAAGCGGACCTGGATGCCGTGCCGGGGAAAAGTCTCGGCCAGGAGATGGTAGGTCCCGCCGTAGATGGTGGTGGCGGCGACAATCTCGTCCCCCGCTTCACAGATGGTAAAGAGGGCCAGGGAAGTGGCGGCCTGTCCCGAAGCCGTGGCCAGGGCCCCCACGCCCCCTTCCAGGAGGGCCATCCGCTCCTCGAAGACGGCGGTGGTGGGGTTCATGATCCTGGTATAGATATTGCCTTCTTCCTCGGCGGCAAAGAGCCGGGCGGCATGGTCGGCATCCTGGAAGACATAGGCCGTGGTCTGGTAGATGGGCACAGCCCGGGCCCCCGTGGCCGGATCGGCCTGCTGGCCCCCGTGGACCTGCAGGGTCTCAAAATGGAAGTTCCTTTTCGTTGTCATGGTTGTTCCTGCTCCTTTCCCAGATACTGGTATTTACAAAGCCAATTGGAAAAGCAAATTATACCCGCGCCCCGGTCCGGGGCATTCGGCCCCCACGGGGCAGTACCTGGGAAAAACCGCAGACCTCCTGAAGGGTGTGGGCCAGGATTGACACTGCCACAGCCTCCACCTCCCCTCACCGGAAAAAATTTACCCCTTTCCCGTGCGCCTCTGCGGAACACACGAGGAAAGGGGTAAATAAATTTCCACCCGTACTCTTATCTTCCGGAGTCGCACTCCGCTGGAATTGGCACCGTTCCCCACTGGGGATGGTTGCCGAGGGTTCACAGGGCCAGTCCCTCCACCTCTCTCGATAAGAGTGGCACAGAATTGTGCCGGGATGCTATGCACTTTTTGCCACTATGACCTGTCGCATTTCCTCCTATACTAGCAGATGGGCCAGTATCTGTCAATGCCGGGGCAAATAATCGCATTTTTCCCAAAAGGCAGTCAGAAGCGGCCAATGCCCCCTGCCGCCCAAAGGGACCGCCGGGCCGGGGACAGCCCGCCCCAGACAATTATCCCCCGGCCGGTTAAACCGGGACCGGGGGAGGAATGTCTACAGGATACCTGGAGATGCCTCAGTACTCGCCACTGCTTCCCCAGCTGGAAGCCATATCCATGCCCCACAGGACCAGCAGGACAGTGAGGATGGTACCAGCAGGAAGGCCGGACTTAAAAAAGAAGAGGACCGTCTGGGCAATAACCAGGGCCAGAATCACCGCATTAAAGATGAAGCGCGTCGAGACTTCCACCCGGGCCCTTTTCAGGAGTATCCCTGCCAAAACCCCTCCCAACGCAGCCAGCAGCAGTCCCATGCTTTACACCTCCAGTTGTGGTCATGTATTCTCGCCCTGCACCGCCGCTGTTTAATACCTTATACAAACAACAGCCAGATTCCTGCTTCCACTGCCAATTTTTCAACCTTTTTCGCCCTTTTTCCCCTCTCCAGCCTCCCCACCGTCCCGGAGGCAGCGCCGGATCCTTTCCCCTTCCGCCGGTTTCAGTCCATAGAGGGCAAAGACCGCCTCATCCACCTGCCGCATGAGTTCTGCCATCTTCTCTCCCTGGGCCGCCACCGTCCCGGCATCGTCCCGGGCTTCGGCGGCCTTCAGGCGCTCACCCAGGGCCACCAGCCGCCGGGCCAGGGCAATCAGAGGTGCCTGGGCCGCAGGCGAAGCGGCAGGGATGGGCAGGTGCCGCAGGCCCCTGCCCCGGCTGCTTCCCATGGGCAGGCGGGTGGCGGTGGCGCTGGAGGCGGCGGAAAGGATGCCGGCCTCCCGGGCGTAAAAGGTGAGGAGGCTGCTGTTGAGGAGGGCCAGGAGGTAAAGGAGGGAATAGGCGGGATCCCGCTGATTGATCACATAGACGCTGTTGTCGCAGTATTCCTCGGGATCGGCGCTGTAGGCCGCCGCCAGGCGCCGGTCCCCGCCCAGGGACTGGCGGACAAAGAGCTTGGCCTGGCGGAACCGCTCCTCGCTCCTGCCG
>DUTA01000039.1 GCA_012842325.1 Bacillota bacterium
CCATGCCGGTTGTTATCCTGGACCAGCTTAGTATGCACATTGGCGAGCTTTTTGACTTAAGCAAAATACCCTGGGATAACTCACCCAGAAATATCAAGATATTGAACGAAACTATGGCCTATTACATCTCAGAAAAAATCCCCCTGCCCTGCCCCCGGGGGCCAGAATTGAATCTTGGGATCGGGAGTTCCAGCCGGGAAGGATAATTAAAGACGGAAGGAGAATATTAAAAGTCGTAGTAGCCGGAGGCTTCTACAAACGTTATAGACCGCCCAAAGGATATCATTACACAGCAAGGGAGGAAGGCCTGTGCTTTACATTGATAATAGTATTTCCACCGATCCCCACTTCAATCTGGCCGCGGAAGAGTATGTGCTGAAAAATCTTGATCCCGGGGAGGAGTACCTGCTCCTGTGGCAGAATGAGCCCTCCATCATCATCGGCCGCCATCAGAATACCCTGGCGGAGATCAATCTCGATTATGTCCGGGAAAACGGTATCCACGTGGTACGCCGCCTCTCCGGGGGCGGGGCCGTGTACCATGACCTGGGCAATCTCAATTTCACCTTCATCAAAAAGGCGGTCCAGAGCGAACTCCTGGACTTCAAAAGCTTTACCGAGCCCGTCATCAGGGCCCTGGATAAACTGGGGGTAAAGGCTGAACTCAGGGGCCGCAACGATCTCACCATTGACGGGAAAAAGTTTTCCGGCAATGCCCAGTACCTCTACAGGAACAACATCCTCCACCACGGCACCCTGCTCTTTGCTTCCGACCTGTCCCGGCTGCAGAAGGCCCTCAAGGTGCAGATGGATAAGATTGAGTCCAAGGGGGTAAAATCCGTCCGGAGCCGGGTCACCAACATCAAAGAGCACCTCAAAGAGGATATCACCATCGAAGAATTTAAAAAAGCCATCCGGGACGCGGTGGCAGAGCTCCAGGGCGAGAACTTTGTCCAGTACGAGTTTACGGAAGAAGACCTCCGGGGAATACGGACTCTCATGGAAGAGCGGTACCTTTCCTGGGATTGGAACTACGGCCAGTCGCCGCCCTGCAATATCAGGAACTGGAAACGCTTTGACGGCGGCAAGGTGGAAGTCTTGTTGGAAGTGGAGAAGGGCCATATAGCCAATTGTAAAATCTACGGTGACTTCTTGGGGCTGGTCTCCCTCGCTGAGTTCGAAGAAGGGCTCAAGGGACTGCGCTATGAGGAAGAGGCCCTGAGGGACTACCTGGAAAAGCAGGACCTGCAGAAACTTTTCGGCAATATCGGCAGGGAGGAATTGTTATCCTGCCTCCTGGGGTGCTGAGGAAAATCAGGCCGTCTCCAGCCACTTGCAAAAGAAGAGCTCCAGGTCCAACTCAGTATAGCGGCGGCAGAGCCGGATAAAATCGTCGATGGTGGCATGACGGTAGCAGTATTCCGCCACATACTCCTGCAGGAGCTGGAAAAAGGCCTCATCCCCCAGGACCTGCCGCAATTGGACAAAGACCAGGCTCCCCTTCCCGTAGACCAGCAGGCTGTATTCCAATTCTGAGGAAAATTCCTCCAGGGGGCGGCGGATAATGCCGCCGGCGGCCTCCCCCTGGTAGAGCTCATAGAGGTCAAGGGGCGAACCGGGGATCTTCCCCTGCCCGCCGGGCCGGCAAAATTCATAAAACAGAACGGTGCTGTATTCGGCCAGCCCTTCGTCCAGCCAGGGCTCCCGGATCTGATCATTGCCCACCAGTCCGTACCACCACTGGTGGGCTGTTTCATGGACGACCACATACTCCAGCAGCTTCTCCGCCCCCGGCCGGTAGAGCTCACTGCTGACGAAGACAAGGTTGGGGTACTCCATCCCCCCGGCGAAAAAACCGCTGGCGGCAACGCTGAACTGGTCGTAGGGATAAGGCCCAAAAACCTCCTGAAAAAAGGCCAGGGCGGCGCAGGCCGCCTCCAGGGCCAGTCGTCCGCCTTCTTCCTGGCCTGGAAGATAAAAGGACTGGACCGTGACCCCTTCCACCTCCCGGCGGGCAACCCGGTAGTCCTTGCTTACCGCCAGGGCAAAATCCCGCACGGGTCCTGTCTCGAAGTAGAGCTCCTTCTGCCACCAGGGGAGCATTTTCACCTCCCGCAAGTTACCGGTGGCCGCCACCCGGTAGCGGCGGGGCAGCCGGAGGGTGACCCGGTAGAGGGCCACATCGCTGTAGAAGGGATCCCCGATGTCATAGTAGGGATCAAGGCGCCACTCGCCGTCTTCAAAAACGGCCAGGATGGGATACCAGTTGCCCAGGCTGATGATGCCTTTCCTGGCCCCAAAGCGCTCCCCCAGGGGGGGAACCTGTACTGTAAAGGATAGCTTCAGGGCCGCCTCTCCCCCGGGCGGCAGCGGTTCCGGCAGTTTTACTTTCAGCAGGGTGCCCTCCTGTTTCCAGGTAACGGCCTCCTGGTTTACCAGCACTTCCTCGACGGTCAGGGAACCCTTTTCCCGGGTTCCCGCAGAAAAGATGGGAGCATTGGGATATAGATGAAAGTATAATTCCGCCAGCCCCTGGCCTTCATTGTTAGTATACTGCAGCCGGCAGGTACCCGCCAGGCTCCCCACCCCGGGTTTAAGGGAAAGGTCAAGCTGGTACTGGGGATAGGCGTAATCGGCTAAAGGGGGAATAGCCGGTTCGGGAAAGGTCACCTCCAAAACCCCGCCCCCGCCCAAGGGCCAGCCCAGCCAGCCCA
Organism: Bacillota bacterium; assembly: GCA_012842325.1. Classification (GTDB taxonomy): domain Bacteria; phylum Bacillota; class DTU030; order DTU030; family DTU030; genus DTU030. The sequence goes on from DUTA01000039.1 coordinate 2,715, forward strand.
GGTAAAGGACCAGGGCCAGAACCGGAAGTAAAAACAGCCACCGCCGCGAGGGGAAAAAGCCCATCTCTGCCACCTCCCGGGCTTCTTTCCCTATAATCTATTTCTTCCCCAACTTTCCTATAACCGAAAATAAATACACGGGCCGGGACGAAAACAGCGACACCGGCAACAACCGGGGGCAAAAGAGAACCGCCGGCAGGTTTCCTCTCCGGCGGTTCCCCTTTTTCATTATTACATATTGGGAATATGCACGGCCCGCTTGGCGGCTGCCATGGCCGCTTCGGCGATGGCCTCGCCCACCGTCGGGTGGGGATGAATGGTCCCGTAGATCTCTTCCAGGGTCGCCTCCATCTTAATGGCCAGGCCGCCCTCCAGGATGAGCTCAGTAGCATGGGGGCCCATGATGTGGACACCCAGGATTTCCCCGTATTCGGCACTGGCAATGATCTTGACCATTCCCCTGGTCTCCTGCTGGATCAGGGCCTTGCCGTTGGCCTGGAAGGGGAAGCGGCCGATGACAATTTCTTCGCCCTGCTCCCGGGCCTGTTCTTCCGTCAGTCCGACAGCCGCCACTTCCGGCTGGGTGAAAATGCAGTTGGGCACAACCTTGTAATCCATAGCTTCCTTCTCACCCAGGGCATTGGCGGCCGCCCGCTCTCCCTCAGCAAAGGCCACATGGGCCAGCATCACGCCGCCGATGGCATCGCCAATGGCAAAGACACCCGGTTCTGCCGTCTCCAGGTACTCGTCCACCAGGGGAA
>DUTA01000040.1 GCA_012842325.1 Bacillota bacterium
CAAACACGAAAAAGCGGTTAAAGCTGGAGGCGATTTAGTTACCCGTCTTTCTCGCCCAAAATTAGTCAACAGAATCACTTCGGTAGGAAAAGTACCCGAGTTATCTTGACAGACACTCCTTGGCAGTTTGGACTTGACTGGTGACCATGTATGTGGCAAAATAAGGGTAAAGGATATTTTGGTTTTTTGGGAGTGCTCAAATTGACGCTAACTGGCAGACAGAGGGAGTTTCTGACAGCGATCCAGGAAGCCTATGCAGCAACGGGCGTATCCCTTCATTATGAAGATATCGCTCGCATGTTCGGTGTCAGCAAATGGACGGCCTATGATATGGTCAGGGAGCTGGCGAAGCAGGGGCTGGTGACCATTGAATATACCACCAACCAGGGAGAAAGACAGGTGGGGCGCTCCCGTCTGGCCATCAGGCCGGCTGCAGCTACCTCCAATTTTGCTGCCCTGCCGGAGGAGTCAGGCCGGGTCCTGGAAATGCTCCGCACCTATGAGCCTGGCGCCGCGACCAAGCATTCTCAGCTTTTCCTGGAGAAGGCGGCGGCCGCTGATTCTAAGGAAAGGTTCTGTTTTTATCTGGTGGCGGCACTGGTGCTTCTGTCTGACCGCCTGATCCGCGGCGGGAGCCTGCTCGGTATCTTGAAATCCCTCCTCGCCCTGGGCAGTACGGAGCTGGGGCTGGTGGCGGCGGTGGGAATGGTGGTGGGTTTAATAATCCGCGGGGGGTTGAATCCCGAACTGGTAAAGGCCCTGCAGGAAGCCGTCACCTGCTTTCACCAGTACATTGGCGAAATAGCCGAGGAAGAGCGCCTTAAAATTTCCGGCTTTTGGCAGAAGGCCCTGAGTTTAAATCCGGCCGATTCCTGACCATCTTTTTTTCCGGTATTTTTTGGTCTTTTGGGTGATATCCCTGCGGGGATTTCACTGAATACAGGGAAGGGGGAATCGTTATGGTGGCGGGTGACTATATCCGCAGCCAGGCAATAGTGCAGGCTTTGAATTATGCGGCACGGGATCCGGAGCGCAATTTGGAAAAACTCATCGGCATAGCAGAAAAACTGGCCCTGGATCCCTATCACAAGCGCAATGTGGAAGGAGTAAAGGCTTATCTTATCCGGGACAGCAACTGGAGAGAGTTTGCCTGCCGGTTGCTCAGGGAAACCAATCCCCGGGTAAGGAACCGCCTGGGTGTGAACTTCTTTGTCAATGCCGCCTTCAAGGGGGTGCCCAGGCAGCATCAGCTGCAGAAGGAACTGGGTTTTTCCATTCCCTTTGCCTTACTTATTGATCCTACCTCTGCCTGCAACCTCAAGTGTACCGGCTGCTGGGCCGGTGAATACTCCCAGGCCGACCATCTGGAGACGGAGCTGCTGGAAAGGATTCTGACGGAGGCCAGGGAACTGGGCATCTACTTCATCGTCTTTTCGGGCGGAGAACCCCTGGTCCGGAAAAAGGATCTCCTCCACCTGGCAGGAAAGTTCAACGACATGGCCTTCCTGGCCTTTACCAATGGTACCCTGGTCGACGATGAATTTGCCGACGGCCTGGCCGAAGTGGGGAACTTTACCCTGGCCTTCAGCCTGGAGGGCTTTGCCGAAGCCACCGACGGGCGCCGCGGCAAAGGCGTATTTGCGAAGGTAATGGAGGCCATGGACCGGCTGCGCCGGAGGGGCGTCATCTTCGGGGCCTCTACCACCTATACCCGGCAGAATACCGAAGAGGTTGGCTCCGAG
>DUTA01000006.1 GCA_012842325.1 Bacillota bacterium
CCCCGCCACAAAAGAACCCGGGAATTTTTGAGCCGCTTCTGCAACTCCCCCTTAACACCGGCAGCCATATAAGAGAGGGCAAGAAAGCCCCCGGTCCGGTTTATCCCGGCCGGGGGCTTCCCCATTCCTAAGTTCTATTGGCTAGCTGACCAGCTTCCGGGCCACTTCCACGGCCGTGGGGCCGTCCTCGGCATAGCCGTCGGCGCCCACCTTTTCGGCGTATTCCGCCGTGACCGGGGCTCCTCCGACCATCACTTTAACCTGGGAGCGGAGGCCCGCCTCCTCCAGGGCGGCCAAAACATCCTTGAAGGCCGGCATGGTGGTGGTGAGGAGGGCGGAGAGGCCCAGAATGTCGGCCTTGTGCTCCTTGACTGCCTCCACAAAGACTTCCGGTTTGACGTCTATCCCCACATCGATAACCTCAAAGCCGGCACCCTCGAGGAGCATGGCCACCAGGTTTTTGCCGATGTCGTGGATGTCCCCCTGGACGGTGCCGATGACCACCGTCCCGGCCCTGCTGGCCTTATCGGACTCGCTGAGGAGGGGTTTCAGGATCCCCATCCCCGCCTGCATGGCCCGGGCGGCCACCAGGACCTCGGGCACGAAGAGTTCCCCGTCCCGGAAGCGCACCCCTATTTCCTCCATGGGGGCAACCAGGCCCTTCTGCATGATCTCCAGGGGGCTGTGGCCCTCCTCCAGGGCGGCCCGGACGAGTTTTTCCACCCCCGGCGCATCCCCGCGCTCGATGCTCTTGCCCATCTCGGTGAAGATTTGATTCATGACGTAAACCCTCCTTTGTCCTGGCAGTAATTATAACTGCAGGGGATAGCGGCCGTACTCCCTGGCGGCATCGCACATGGCCGTCAGGTTCTCCGGCCGGGAATCCTCCGGCACGTTGTGGGATGGGGCCAGGATATACCCGCCGCCCGGGGCCAGGGCCCGGATCTTGTCCTTGACCACCTCCACCACCTCTTCCGGCGTGTAGGTGGGCAGTACCTCCTGGATGCAGATCCCCCCGTGGAAGGCCAACCTGTCGCCGAATTCCGCCTTGAGCCGGTAGGGGTCCATCCCTTTGGCCTTGGGCTGGATGGGATCGAGGATGTCGATGCCGCAGTCGATGAGGTCTTCAATAATGGGATAGATGGCGCCGCAGGAGTGGAGCATGATCTTGCCGTTGGGATTGTACTCGTGGAACACCTCCTTGGTCCGCTGGACCAGCTTCTTCAGCCGCGGGAACCAGATCTTGCGGAGCATCTCCGGGGAAATAAGCAAATTCTGCTGGGTCCCCATGTCCTCCCCGCCCAGGCGGAGGATGTCGATATACTTCCCGGCCGCCCGGAGGCAGTTCTCATTGATCCGGAGGGTTATCTCCAGCATCTTATCCAGCATGGTCTCCACAAAATCCTGGTTCAGGATGTAATCCATGAGCCACTGTTCCTGTCCCCGCATATACCAGCAGCCGTCATTGACGCTGCCGCCGAAGCGGGCCATGATGGCGTAATCGGTTTCCTCGTAGATCTTCCTTACCCTTTCCTCCAGGCCTTCCACCCGGCCCGGATCATCGGGATCGGGCCAGGGATAATCCTTCAGATCGTCTATGGTGGCATCGGCCAGGGGCTGGTAGACTATTTCGTTGTAATAGCCGGTGCCGTGCCAGACAACTTTTCGCCTCACGCCCCATTCATCCTCCACGGAGCCGTCGGGGAAGGTCCGGGGTTTCCAGTTCTTCGGTTTCCCGGGGGCGACGTGGACAATGTCCAGCCCCAGCCGGTCCATCACCAGGGGATGCACCGGCACGGTGGTCCAGCCCCCGGGGTTCAGCTCCTCTTCAATCTCAATCCCCAGGTAATTCTTCAGGTTGATATAGGTCTGCACCATTGGGACCATGTCGATGGGGACCCGGTCCGGCTCCTGATGAGAGATGGCCAGGCGGACCCGCTCCCGGGATGTTAGTTTCTCCATCTGTTCTTCCTCCTTTTCCTCAGCTTTTCCCTTTTGCCGGCGGGGGAGCTGCCCCGGTGGCCCGGGGCAGCTCAGACCCTGGCCCAGCCGGCGGACCGCTTGACGGCCTCCAGCCACTGGGCATAAAGCCTCTCCCGCTCTTCTTCCGCCATCTGGGGGTAGAAAACCCGGTCCACTTCCCGGAGCTGGAGGAGCTCCGCTTCCGATTGCCAGTAGCCGGCGGCCAGGCCGGCCATAAAGGCGGCCCCGAGGCTGGTGGCTTCCACGGAAAGGGGCCTCTCCACCTCACAGTTGAGGATGTCGGCCTGGAACTGGAGGAGGAAGTTGTTGGCCGCCGCCCCCCCATCCACTTTCACCGACTTGATGTCAACACCGGAATCCTTGCGCATGGCATCGAGGAAGTCCCTGGTCCGGTAAACGATGGCTTCCAGGGTGGCCCGGACCAGGTGGGCCCGCCTGGTTCCCCTGGTGATGCCGATGATGGTCCCCCGGGCAAAGGCGTCCCAGAAGGGGCTGTCCAGGCCGGCCAGGGCCGGGACAAAGAACACGCCGTCGCTGGAGGGCACCGACAGGGCCAGGGCCTCGGTTTCTTTGGAATCCTTGATGAGTTCGGCCCCGTCCCGCAGCCACTGGACGGCCGCCCCGGTGACGCTGGCATAGCCCTCCAGGCCGTAGGTGGTTTTACCTTTGATGCGCCAGGCAATGATGCTGTTGAGGCCGTAGTTGGAGACGGTGGGGTTGGAACCTATGTTCATATCCAGGAAGGTGCCGGTTCCGTGGGTGCACTTGACCGTCCCCGGCTCCATGCAGCCCTGGGCGAAGAGGGCGGCATGCTGGTCGGCTATGGCCCCCCGGATGGGAATTTCCACCCCCAGCAGGTCCCCGGCGGTGACACCAAAGTCGCCGCTGTCTTCCCGCAGCTCCGGGAAGATGTTCAGGGGGACACCCAGGTAGTTCAGCCACTCTTCGTTCCAGTTCAGGCTTTTGAGGTCCAAGCTGCCGGTCACAGAGGCATTGGAATAGCTGATGGCGTGGGTTTTGCCCCCCGTCAATTTCCAGATGAGCCAGGTATCGATGGTGCCAAAGAGGAGATCTCCCTGCCCGGCCCTTTCCCGGGCACCGGGCACATTTTCGAAGATCCACTGCAGCATCAGGGAAGAATAGACGGGGGCCACGGTCCAACCGGTGGACAGCCTGGCCTTCTCACCCCAGGGGGTGGCGTTGATCTCGGCACAGGTTTTGGCCGTCCGGGTGTCCTGCCAGACAATGGCCGGGCAGATGGGTTGACCGGTGTGCCTGTCCCAGACCACGGTGGTTGCCCGCTGGTTGGTAATGCCGATGGCAGCAATATCTGCAGCGGTAAGGCCTGCCTTCTCCAGGGCCGCTTTCATCATCTTTACCGTCTTGTCCCAGATCTCCACTGCGTCGTGCTCAACCCGGTCGGGAGCCGGTGTGTACTGGGTAGATTCCTCGTAGGCGGAAGCAACGATCTTGGCTTCCCGGTTGAAGATCACCGCCCTGGTCCCTGTGGTTCCCTCGTCGATCACAAGGATGTACTTGTCAGCCACGGTTTAACCTCCCCTTGCTTGGTTTTTCTCCCTTAACCCAGTCAATTGAGAGTTACCTAACCAACCAGTCATCGCCGGGGAGCCAATATTATCGTTTCTGCCCCACCCCCTTTGTTGCCTAGTGCGCCCATTTACACCATACTAGTATCCAACCTTTATCGCTGCCTTCGGCCCCCGCGCCCCTTTTATGTTTTTACCAGCTTCCCCTCCCGGTAGGCCTTGATGTATTCCATGCTGTAGGGGTCGGCGCCGGTTATTACCAGGGAAGCCCGGAGGAAGCTCATCAGGGCCTGGTCCAGGGGATCGAGGATGGCCCCGTCGAGGCCCGCCGCCAGCAGCATGCAGAGGAAGCTCTGGTTGAGGAGCCGCCGGCAGGGGAGGCCGAAGGAAATATTGCTGAGGCCGCAGATGGTGTGGATGCCTGGATAGCCCTCCATAACCCTGGCTACGGTCTCCAGGGCGATGCGGCCATTGTCCGGCTCCGTGGCCAGGGGCTGAATCAGGGGATCGACATAGATGTCTTCCAGGGGAACCCCGTCCCGGGACAGCCTTTCCACCAGCCTGTCCACCACCTGCAGGCGGTCGTCCACCGTCCTGGGCATCCCCCTGTCGGAGATGCAGAGGGCGACGACGCCGGCCCCGTATTCCTTGACCAGGGGCACCATGGCCTCATACCGCCCCGCCTCGGCGGTGATGGAGTTGACCAGGGCCTTGCCCCGGTGGACCCGCAGGCCCGCCTCCAGGGCTTTGGGGTTCGGTGTATCGATGCACAGGGGAACCTCCACCGCCTCCTGGACGGTCCTGACCAGCCACTCCATTACCTCCACTTCCCGCTCCACCAGGGTGCCGCAGTTGACATCGATGACATGGGCCCCGGCTTCCACCTGCTTTTTCGCCTCTTCCCGGACCGCTGCGGCATCCAGGTTCGCCACCGCCGGCGCCATCTGCTTCCGGCTGGTGTTGATCCGTTCACCGACAATAAGCATTGCCAGCCACTCCCCTTCCCTGCATAGCTTTACTTATCCCGGGCGTATTCCCCCGCTTCCAGCAGCCGGTCCAGCTGATGGGGGGCGGCATCGACTTTGATCATCCAGCCGGCCCCGTAGGGGTCCTCATTGATCAGTTCCGGTTCCTCTTCCAGCTTCTCGTTCACCGCCACCACAGTGCCCGTAACGGGTGCGATGAGGTCAGAGGCCACCTTGGCCGATTCCACCACCCCGAAGGGCCTGCCTTCCCGGATCTCCTCGCCCACTGCGGGCAGTTCCACAAAGAGGACCTCTCCCAGCTGCTCCTGGGCAAAATAGCTGATCCCAACCACCACCCCGTCGTCCTCGGCTCTGGCCCAGGTGTGCTCAGGGTGATACTTCCGGTCCGCAGGATAATTTTTGTTTGAGCTCACCGGCCCACCCTCCTTTCCTTTCTGCCGCTCCCCTCGAGAAGAAATTCCTTAATTTTACGGCAACTCGCCCGCCGGCTTCCCCCCGCTTCACAGGCTAAGCCAGGCCGGCGGCAGCCAGGATTTCGGGCACCAGGTCTTCCCGCCCCAGGGTCATCAAGTGAAAGCCGTCGCAGAGGCCTTCCGCCAGGAGGGCCGCCATCAATTCCCCCGCCGCCTTCACCCCGGCGGCAACGGGATCGGGGGCAGCGGCCATCCTCTCCAGCAACTCCTCGGGGACCCGGATGCCGGGGACATTTTTGTTCATGAAGCGGGCCATGCCCGCCGATTTCAGGGGGATGATCCCCACCAGCACCTTCACGTCCCCCAGGTGGGCCGTGGCCTCCCGGAACCGCCGCATGGCTTCCACCTCGTAGACGGCCTGGGTCTGGAAAAAGGTGGCCCCCGCCGCTATTTTGCTCTCCATTTTCAAAACCTGCAGCTCCAGGGGCTCGTAGCAGGGGGTCACCGTCGCCCCCAGGGTGAAGTCGGTGGCACCCCGGAGGGGGTTGCCGGCCAGATCCCGCCCCTGGTTGAGCCTTTGGGCCGCCTGGAGGATGGTGACGGCATCCAGGTCAAAGACGGGCTTTGCCCCCGGGTGATCGCCGATCTCCGTGTGATCCCCGGTGATGGCCAGGACGTTCCTGATGCCGAGGATGGCCGCTCCCAAAAGCTCCCCCTGGATGGCGATCCGGTTCCGGTCCCGGCCGGTGATCTGCAGCACCGGGTCCAGGCCTTCCTCCAGGAGGAGGCGGCAGAGGGTGAGGGAGGAGGCCCTGACCACGGCGCTCTGAAAATCGGTGACATTGACGGCATCGACCCGGCCCCTGAGATAGGGCAGGCTCTCCCGGAAGGCCGTCAAATCGGTGCCCTTGGGCGGTGCCACCTCAGCCGTAACAACCACCTTGCCGGAGGCCAGTGCTTCGCGCAGACCCAATGTTCTCCCTCCCCATCCTAGTTGATTGCCAGCCGTCGGGCCTTGCGGTGATCCCGGGGCAGGCGGACCTGGCGCAGCTTGTCCAGCTCGCCCCGTTCTTTGAGGGCCTCATAGATGAGGATCCAGGCACAGTCCAGTTCCGGATCCACCTCGCATTTGCCGTCCCGGCTTCCCCCGCAGGGCCCGTTGAGGAGGCCCTTGGCGCAGCGGGTCACGGGGCAGATGCCCCCCGTCCAGCCCAGCTCGCAGCTGCCGCAGGCCCGGCACACCTCTTTAAAGCGCCCGACCCGTTCCACTTCCCCGATGAAGAGGGTGTCGTTGGCGGGGTAAACGGGGAGCCTGGTGTTCCCGGCCACCGTCTGGCAGCCGTCGCCGCAGGCCAGGACCAGGATGGCCTCGGCCTCCTGCAGGCCCGGGGCCCTGCGCAGGTCCTTCTTCACCTTTAGGCTGATACAGGACGGGTCCAGGATGACGGTGCCGGTGATCTCCTTGCCCGCGTCCTTGAGGGCGGCGGCCATGCGGGCCACTTCTTCCTCCCCGCCGAACTTGCAGGTTGTGGCACACTGGCTGCAGCCAGTAAGGAAGATCCTTTGCTTCCCTTCCAGCATCTGCAGGATCTCGGCCAGCTCCTTCTGCTTGGCAATGATCAACCCAGTTTCCCCCCTCCCAATCTCCAGTACCTCTAGCTGCTGGCTGCCCTTTCCGCTGCCAGCACCACGTGCTTGACGATGACCGTCGAGGTTACGGTGCCCACACCGCCGGGCACGGGGGTGACGGCCCCGGCTACGGAAGAAACGCCTTCGAAATCTACGTCCCCCACCATTTTCCCATCGACAAAATTGATCCCCACGTCCACCACACCCGCCCCCGGTTTGATCATCTCCCCGGTGACCAGGCCCGGGCGCCCGGCGGCGGCCACCACCAGATCGGCCTGGCGGCAGAGGGCGGCCAGATCCCGGGTCCGGGTATGGCAGATGGTCACCGTGGCATTTTCCTTGAGGAGGAGCATGGCCAGGGGCTTCCCCACCACCATGCTGCGGCCGATGACCACCGCCTGCCTGCCCTCCAGGGGGATATCATAGTACTTCAGGATCTCCAGCACCGCCTGGGGCGTGGCCGGGGGAAAGGCCAGGCTGTCGCCGGCCATGACCCGGCCGGCATTGCCGGGGGTGAAGCAGTCCACATCCTTTTCCGGCCGGAGCAGGGCCGCCAGCCTCCCTTCCTCAAGATGGGGCGGCAGGGGCTGCATGAGGATTACCCCGTGGACGGCCGGATCTTGGTTCAGGGCCGCCAGGTGTTCCTCGACCTCCTCCTGCCCTATGGCGGGGGGAAAATACCCGGTCCGGGCGGTGACCCCCACGGCCTCGCAGGCCTTCTCAATCCCCCTTATGTAGGCCTGGGCGGGGGCGGCGTCCCCCACCACGACCATGGAGAGAAGGGGTCTGATCCCCCTTTTTCCCAGTTCCTCCACCCGGGAGGCCAGGTCCTCCCGGAGTCTGGCTACCACTTCTTTCCCGCTCAAAATCTTGGCCTTCACGCTCCTGCTCCCTTCTTTGGCTCCAGTTTTCTTTTCACCTGGCAGTAGATTTCCTCCGCCAGCCTCTCCCCTTCCGCCAGGAGGGGCAGCAGTTCCCCTTCCAGCCTGGCGTTGTGCTCCTGGTCCTTAATCCCGTTCAGGTTGATCCGGACGTTTAAATATGCCCCCCGCAGGGCCGCTCCCAGAAAGAGGGCCCCCACCCCCACGTCGCTGATGGCATTGGGGGTGCCCAGTTCCAGAAGCCTTTCCTGCAGGCGCAGGGCTTTGAGGCACAGGCGGGCCGCCTCCATGGGGACCACAGCCGCCTCCTTCAGGGCCTGCTGCATGGCTTCCCGGCGGGCTGCCTGTTCGGCCTCCGTTGTCCGGGGCATCTTGAAGACCCGGGCAACTCCGGTAAATACTTCCGCATCGGCATCCACCAGCTCCAGGAGCTTTGCCTGGAGGGCTTCCCCTTCCCGGAGTATGTCCTCAATGGCGGCGGCCGCCTCCCCCTGGACCTTGTTCACGGTGAGGTTGGCCACCATACTGCCCAGGGCCGTCCCCAGGGCGGCCACCAGGGCGCTGGCGCTGCCGCCCCCGGGAATGGGTTCCCCGGAGGCCAGGCGGGCAGTGTACTCCTCGACCCTTTCTTTCCTTACCAAGCTTTCACCTCCCACCCTCTCCTCCTCCAGACCGATAAAAACAGTTTAGAACAGTCCCTCGATCCGCCCGTCGGGGGTAATATCGATGTTCTCGGCGGCCGGCACCCGGGGCAGGCCGGGCATGGTCATGATGGTGCCGGTGAGGGCGACGACGAAGCCGGCCCCGGCCGAGATGCGGGCCTGCCGGACGGTTACGGTAAAGCCCCGCGGGGCGCCCCGGACCGTCGGATCGTCGGTGATGGAGGCCTGGGTCTTGGCCATGCAGACGGGCAGATTCCCATAGCCGAGGTTTTCCAGGAAGGCAAGCTCTTCCTCGGCCTGCTTGGTGTAGGC
>DUTA01000041.1 GCA_012842325.1 Bacillota bacterium
ATTCAGCAGCAATATAATCTATGAGCCGCTGGTCAAAATCGTCTCCACCAAGCTTGTTGTTGCCGCTGGTGGCCTTCACCTCGAAGACACCATCACCCAGCTCCAGGATGGAAACATCAAAGGTTCCACCACCCAGGTCAAAGACCAAAATAGTGGAGGCATCCTCCTTGTCTATCCCATAGGCCAGGGCTGCCGCCGTCGGCTCATTGATAATCCGCAGAACCTCAAGGCCGGCAATCCGGCCGGCATCCTTGGTTGCCTGCCGCTGGCTATCGGAAAAATAGGCGGGCACGGTAATAACAGCCTTTTCCACCTTCTCCCCCAAATAGGCCTCGGCATCCTGCTTTAATTTCTGCAGGATCATGGCTGAGATCTCCTGGGGAGTATACTTCTTACCATCTATCTCCACCCTGTAGTCAGAACCCATATGGCGTTTAATGCTCATCACCGTACGCTCGGGGTTGGTGATGGCCTGCCGCTTGGCCACCTGTCCCACCATGCGTTCGCCTTCCTTGGAGAAGGCAACAACCGAGGGTGTCAGGCGACTTCCCTCGGCATTGGTTATGACCACAGGTTCACCACCTTCCAGGACGGCAACCACGGAGTTTGTTGTCCCGAGATCAATCCCGATTACCTTAGACATAATTAGCTACCTCCTTCACTTCCGGATAAAAGCAGAAGGTTAACCCTTTGCGACTTTTACCATGCTGGGACGCAGCACCCGTCCGTGGAGCATATATCCCTTCTGGACTTCCTCCACAACGGTGCCGGCTTCGACAGCAGGATCTTCTACCTGCAGAACAGCCTCATGTAATTCCGGATCAAAGGGTTTCCCCCGGGCCTCGATGGGGGTAACCCCTTCCTTCATTAACACGGCCAGGAACTGCCGGTAAATTAACTCTACCCCTTCCCTGATGGCTGCTGCAGAGGCTTCACCTTCTATCTGCAGGGCCCTTTCCAGATTATCGAGGACCGGCAGCAGTTCCAGGAAAAGACGCTCATTGGCCCGATTTATAAAATCCCGGCGTTCCCTTTCTATTCGCCGTCGGTAATTATCAAAGTCAGCCCTGGTCCGCTGCAGGAGGCGGAGGTACTCTTCCTTCTCTGCCTGCTGTTCCTCCAAGGCCTGCTTTAACCGGGCAAGCTCATCCTCCTTTTTATCCCCTTCCGTCCCTTTTTCTTCGCCCGTCTCAACTAACCCTTCCGGCTGGGTTGGGGAACCCTCCCCTCCTTGTGCCTGGGTCTCCCCCCGGGATAAACCTTGCTCCTCCCCGGCCCTTTCTTCTCCTTCAACACCCAGCTCTGCCGCAGTCAATTCCTGTTCTGCACCCTGGGGGCAAACCTTTTCCTCCATATTATTGCACCACCCTTAAGGATTATATCTCTCCGGTAACACCACAGCTCAGTAGGGACCCGCCCCTCAAATTTGTGATCAGGGGCGGGTCCTGGCATGTCTCTATTTATTAACGACACTGGACACCCCTAAAAGAGGAATTCTCCCAGTGTCTTACTTAAAAGTTTTTGCATATATTCCACCACTGAAACCACCCTGGCATAGTCCATCCTGGTTGGCCCCAGGACGCCGATAGTCCCCATCCGGCGGCCATTGATCTCATAACTGGCCGCAACAATGCTGCAATCCTTCATCTGCAGGCACCTGTTTTCTTCGCCTATTTTAATTGCGATGTCTTCCGAGGCCATATCCAGCAGCAGGCGGCAGAGATGATCCTTCTCCTCCAGCACCTGCAGGAGGCTGCGCACCTTTTCCACATCATGAAACTCCGGCTGTCTCAGGATATTGGTCGTTCCCCCCAGGTACACCTTTTCTCCCTCTCCATAGGGAAAACCTGCGATGAGATCCGCAAGAAAAACCTGGAGGGCTTTATTTCTACGGGAAAATACAGAATACAATTCCTGCAGGAAGGTGCTGTTCAGGTTCTCCAGGGGCATCCCCTTCAAATGTTTGGTAAACACATCGGCGATCTGGTCCAATTCTGCCGCTGAAATCCCCGAGGGAATCTCCATCACCCGGTTTTGCACCAGGCCTGTATCGGTGACCATGAGGACCACAACAAACTGGGAATCCAGGGGGACCAGCCGCAGCTGCTGGAATACCTGCTGGCCAAAAATGGGGGTCATAATCAGGGAAACATACTGGGATACTTCCGAGAGCACCCTGGTTGCTTCATTAAATACTGCATCGATTTTCGACAGCCTCTGCTGCAAAATCCGACTCAACCTTTCTTCGTCTGCAGGGGAGAGTTTCTCCGCTTCCATCAAACTGTCCACGTAATAGCGGTACCCTTTGTAGCTGGGAATCCGCCCGGCCGAGGTGTGGGGCTGTTCCAGATAGCCCATTTCATCCAGATCGGCCATTTCATTGCGGATTGTAGCCGGGCTGATCCCAAGGTTGTAGCGCCGGGCCAGGGTGCGGGAGCCCACTGGCTCTGCCCTTTGAATGTAGTCGCTGACAATGGCCTTGAGGATTGCCCGCTTCCTTTCACTGAGCATCTCTATCACCCTCATCATTAGCACTCTCTCCCAAAGAGTGCTAACAATTCTCCTTTCAAAATACCGTAAAACCCATTCTTTGTCAAGGGAGCAGGGGTCCTTTTTGGTAGAGCGACCAGAGTTTCGTTCACAGATATTTAATCGCTTAAAAAAGATATTGAAAAGGGTGGGTATCCCTGAGATATTATGGGTGTGGAAAAGAAACCAAATACCTCAGAA
>DUTA01000138.1 GCA_012842325.1 Bacillota bacterium
GCCATTTCTGATGTCTCCTCTCTAGGATGTTATGGTTGCAACTTCATTCTAACCGAGGGACACAAGAAATGGCTTCTTTTATTTCATGGGGAAACCAATTTTACACAATTATACGGACTCAACTGAAATTCAGGACAAGGTAATCAGTAAAGCCATTATTTCCAGGTATATGCAGGATCTCCTCAACTACCTGGAGGCCGATGTGGCCATAGTGGGCGCCGGGCCGGCCGGCTTGACCGCCGCCTATTACCTGGCCAGGGACGGCGTTAAAACGGCAATTTTCGAACGGCGTTCCAATACCGGCGGCGGGATGTGGGCCGGCGGCATGATGTTTAACCACATCGTTTTTCAAGAGGAAGTCCGGCCCATCCTGGAGGAGCTGGACATCAGCCACACCCCCTATCAACCGGGCTACTACACCGCCGAGGCCATTGAAGCGGTTTGTGCTCTCACCCTGAAAGCCATAAGGGCCGGCGCCAAGATCTTTAACCTCATCACCGTAGAGGACGTCATGGTGCGGGAAGACAGGGTCACCGGCCTGGTCCTTAACTGGACTCCGGTCAAGATGGCCCAGCTCCATGTTGATCCCATTGCTGTGGAAGCCAAGTACGTCATCGACGGGACAGGCCACGACGCCGAAGTAGTCTGTCTCCTGCAGAAGAATAATAAGGTCAAGCTGCCGACGGCCAGCGGCGCCATCGAAGGGGAAGCTTCCATGTGGGCGGACAGGGGCGAAAAGGACACGGTGGAAAAGGCCGGGGAAGTGTATCCGGGCCTCTTTGTGGTCGGCATGTCCGGCACAGCCGTCTTCGGTACCCACCGCATGGGGCCCATCTTCGGCGGCATGCTCCTGGGCGGGAAAAAGGTGGCAGAGATAATTAAAGAGAGGTTATAAATTAGATTCTACAGTTTGACCCGGGAGGAGTATCCCGGGTCATTATCATTCACTATATATTATACACTATCTATTTTACCTGCAAGGGAATATCCACCACAAACATTTTCGCGCCATCCTTCATACTCACACTGTAGAGCTGCAGGGTCAGGGTGCCGGGGCCCGCCCCTTCCGGGACCGGGACCTCCTCTTCAAAATAAGCCCAGTCCCCCATGGCAGCCGTGGTAAAGCCCCTGGCCAGGACCGCGCCCCCTTCCCCAAGGAGTTCGTAGCTCACCGTCCCTTCAAAGACGTTGGCTATCCCTGCCAGTTTAATGCTCCCGGCAACCTCCGTTCCCGGGGCAGGGCTGAAGATCTTAATCCATTCCGACCGGGCCACTATGGGCCTGTCTATTGTCTCCAGGCCAAGGAGACCCATAAAGTACCTGTCCGGGTTGTCCACATCGGTAAAGACCAGGGGTAGATCCTGCTTTTCCAGGATAATCAGATCGTAGGGATAGGTGAGGGCTTCGGTGACTATATCCCCCGGCGCCGGGGCAGAGGATCTGACTCTTACTTCCAGTCTATCCTCCCCGGCAACAACCCCTACCACTTCCACGCCGTAACCCCCGGTGGGCTTCATCCCTTCCGTGATCAGGACATAGCGGTGGCCATTGTAGTATTTTTCCTGGACAGCGGGTATTTCCCGGGAAAAGTCAACCCAGGCGGCTATCTCGGGCGGGAGTTCCCCGGGTTCAGGCCGGTAAAAACCATCTGTGAAAACAATCTCTTCCTCTTCTTTCCCGGCAGCCTTATCGGTAACAATGTGCACTGTGCAGGTCTCCGGATCCCAGCGGACCTCAGCGCCAAATTTTTCCGCGATGGCCCGCACGGGGGCCAGCACCCGCCCGTTGATAATGATGGGCGCCACATCTGCTGCCAGTTCTTCCCCGTTAAACAGGATCTTTACCGGGGAAGGATTCTGGGCGGAGACAATGAGGGTACCCAGCAGGATAAACAAGAGGGCCATCAGCAATATTTTCCCTTTCATTTATGTTTCACCCCTTTTCCCATTTGTCTTAACCCTTTGGACGCAGCAGCGGTAATTTTGTTCCCGGGGGGTAAAAGGGGCATTCCGCCAGGCTGCAGGTTTCATTGGCCTGGCAGAATTCACATTCTCCGGGCTTTTCAAGGATAAAGGCGGTCTCCAGCAAGTTGTTCATGGCTCTGGCCGCCAGATAAACGTTTAGTACTGTCGCCCGTTTACAGCAGCGGGGACCCTTCAGGCGTACCATCCCCTGCTGGCACCTGGCAGTAATGGTATTCAGCACCTGCAATTCATCCTTCGAAAAGGGGGTTGCCTTTAAAATAAGGCTGACGGCGGCACCAACGGCCAGCACGGCACCGCAGACGCCATAGAAGCCGCAGGTCCCCGGCGGGATGGCGCCGGTCCTGAAAAGGGCCTTCTGCAGTATTTCCCCTTTGTCCCCGCCGGGGTTCTTTTCATTGCAATAGGCAGCAAGCAAAACAGCTGCCGTTAAATAATGGTGCTCCGGCCCGTGCATGCGCATTTCTTCGTGCTTCATGATAGCACGGGCCATGCCCAAAGGGTTGAGGGAAGGGCTTTCCAGGCAATACTCCGTTATCAGGCGGGCATATTTTTCCGGGATATGGTTTTTCACAAAATCACTTTCCTTCCCCAATGACTTTCTTTTGCAGGCAGAAGGGCTTTAAGGCTCCCTGGGGCAGCAATTCCACCGTCACCTGGACGCCGGCGTCTCTGATGGCAGGTATCTCCAGGAGGCGCCCTGCTGCTTCCGCCTTCACCTTCTCCTCCGGCCGGCCAAAACCGGCCCCGGCGACGGTTTCCAATTCAAGATACAGCTGCCGCCCTTTTACCGACGCCCTGTAATCAATGACTTCAGCTATGTCGTAAATGACCTCCTCCAGCAGGGCCGGGTATAGGCAGTGGCCGTCGCCAAAGTCGTAGGTACCTTCCTTGCGCCTGACGATATGGCCCATCAGCTGCAGGTTACTGCCGCAGATAGACCGGGACAGGCTGGCGATGTCCCCGCTGCGATAGCGGATCAGGGGCATGGCTTCCCGGCCGATACTGGTAAAGACCAGCTCCCCCACCTCGCCCTCGGGCAGCACCCGGCCTGTTTCCGGGTCCACCACCTCGGCAATCACATCCAGTTCATTGTAGTGATACCCGGGACAGGTATCGCAATCCACGGCCAGGCCCCAGCCCATCTCCGTCAGGCCGTAGTGGGTGACGACCCGGCACTGCCAGGTTTTCTCCAGGTATCCCTTCATGGAACCGGAAATATTTCCCATGGTAAGGAACAGCACTTGGACACCCAGCCCGGCAAAATCCACTTTCCCCGCCATTTCCTTGGTGACCCGGAATATGGTACCGGCATCCCCGAACCAGACATTGGGCCGGGCCGCCAGGCAGGTCGCGATAATTTCCTCCGACGGTGCTTCCAGATCGGCAATGACGGCCTTCATGTCAAAGGCTTCCAGGCTTTTTGCCAGGAGATACCCGATCCCCCTGCCCGCCGTGTTGGGCAGGAGGATCTGGATGATGCCCCTGCCCCTGTCGACGACGGTATTCATCCCCCGGGGAAGGAACTCCATGATCTTTTTTATATCCCCCCGGGAGAAATAGATTCTTTTTTTCAGCCCCGTCGTCCCGGAGCTGAAGAAGGTAACGGGCCTTTCCACATCCCGCTGGGAGATGCAGAGAAAATCATAACTTGTCCGGCGCAGATCTTCCGGAAAGGTGAAGGGGAATTTTTCCAGATCCCGGAAGCTTTGTAGATCCTCCGGGCCCACCTTCCCCTCCCGGAATTTTTCCCGGTAAAAATGGCTCTTCTCCGCCACGTACCCGATGGTCCTTTTCAGCTGGTACAACCTGTATTCCTGGAACAGGGCATAATCCACCCGGTCAAAGCTTCTCTTTCCCACCAGGGTTTTAAAATCCTCCTCGGCCCTGATCCTTTGTGCACAGAGCTCCAAAAGCCCCTCTTCCAAATGAACCGGCATTACATCACCCCATAGTTCCTAGCTAATTCCCGGGTGTATTTTCTCCCCCCGCAGGCTCGTGAGATATTTGCTGCACAGGGGGATCAGCCTGTGGTCGCGGCCGATGATCTGGACGGAACACCTCATTATGCGCAGGATGTCAATATTCCAGGCATCCTGGAAGGCCATACCGCCGATGGTAAGGGTAGGGACCGGGCCGGGGCTCCAGCTTCTTTTTATGAACTGGCGTATCCCCCTGTAC
>DUTA01000042.1 GCA_012842325.1 Bacillota bacterium
GCGGCCGGCCGCACCGACACCGGCGTCCATGCCCGGGGGCAGGTGGTCAACTTTTTCACTTCCTCTTCCATTCCCCCGGAACGCTTACCCAGGGCCCTCAACAGCTGCCTGCCCGAGGAAATTGTCGTTTTGGGCGCTGAGGAGGTTCCCCCCGAATTTCATGCCCGGCGCTCGGCCAAATCGAAGATCTACCGCTACACCCTCGATTGTGGTGAATACCCCGATGTGTTCTGGCGCCGCTTTGCCTGGCATCCCATCTACAAGCTGCAGGCAGACGCCCTGCAGGAAGCCGGCCGGCACCTGGTCGGCACCCATGATTTTAGCTCTTTTCGGGCTTCGGGATCGGCGGTGAAGACCAGCGTCCGCTGCATTAAACGGCTGGAGTGGGATTTTTCCCAGGATCCCCTGTGGCATCTTTACATCGAAGCCGACGGTTTCCTCTATAAAATGGTCAGGATAATTGTCGGCACCCTGGTGGAGGTGGCCCGGGGAGCCCTCCGGCCCGAGGATGTAGCCAGGATCAGGGACGGCAGAGACCGGAACCTGGCCGGCCCCACGGCCCCTGCCCGGGGCCTGTGCCTGTGGGAAGTTAAGTACTGAGGGCCTATCTTTCCTTTCCCCTCAGCTTGACATCCCCCCTGCCCTATATTAAAATTATCCTGTGAGTTTATGCGGTTTTCTCCTGTACCATGCCCCGGACGCTGGAGGAAACAGCATTTGCTTTTGTTATCTGGCAGCTGGAATACGGGTTTCACATTTCCCAACATGACATGACATACAAGGAACGGGAAAGAGAGTTTCGCGCAAGGAGGGATAGACGTGCGGACGACGTATATGGCTAAGCCCCAGGAAATCCAGCGGAAGTGGTACGTCCTGGATGCTGCAGGCAAACCCCTGGGCCGGCTGGCTACGGAAGCGGCCCGGATTCTGCGGGGCAAACATAAGCCCATCTATACGCCCCATATCGATACGGGCGATCATGTCATAGTGATCAATGCGGAGAAGGTTGTCCTGACGGGGAACAAACTGAAGCAGAAGGAGTACATCCGCCATTCCGGTTATCCGGGCGGCCTGAAGAGGACCAGGTACGAGAAGCTGCTGCAGGAGAAACCGGAACTGGTCGTCGAAAAGGCAATCAAAGGGATGCTTCCCCATAACCGGCTGGGCCGTGCTATGGCCAGGAAGCTTCGGGTTTACCGCGGTCCGGACCACAAACACCAGGCCCAGGTCCCGGAAAACTGGAATTTCTGAAGGAAAGGAGGCAACCTAAATGGCCCAGCTCCAATACATGGGAACGGGTAGGAGAAAGACCTCTGTGGCCAGGGTCAGGCTGGTCGCGGGTAGTGGAAATATAATTGTCAACGGTGAACCGGTGGAAGAGTATTTTCCCACCCCGGTCCAACAGACCATTGTGAGGCAGCCCCTGGAAGCAACCAATACTGCCGGCAAATACGATGTCCTGGTAAAGGTAGAGGGCGGCGGCATGTCGGGTCAGGCCGGAGCCGTGCGCCACGGCATTGCCCGTGCCCTGCTCAAGGCTGACGAATCCCTGCGCCCCATCCTGCGCAAATACGGCTTTTTGACCAGGGACCCCCGGATGAAGGAACGGAAAAAATACGGTCTCAAGAAGGCCCGGCGGGCTCCCCAGTTTTCCAAACGTTAGAAAGGACCTGGTGTCCTTTCTTTTTTGCCCCTGGGACTATGCCCTCCCGGGCACCCCGGCTCCCATGCCCGGGGCTTTTTTGTTTCTAAATAGAACCTGCCTGTAATATGTATAAAACAGGGCGGCCGCTGGTTCTTTTGCCCTGCTGGAAAGGGGATCTTTCCGGGCCCCATCAGCAGGCGAGATCCATAAGGGAATGGGCCCTTGGGAGGGAGGAGAGGCCTTGGGTACAGTCAGGAATATAGGGCCGGGGGCGGTGCGGTTGTTCGCGGCTTTGCTTGTATTTACCCTGTTGCTGGGCCTTTTTTATAACCTCAGCACCCTTCCCCTGCGAAAGGAAATGGCCGTCCTGGCGAGACATGCCGGCCAGAGGATCATCGTCCTGGACCCGGGCCACGGCGGCTTTGACGGGGGGGCCAGGGGTCTGAGCGGAGTTGAGGAAGAAGAAATTGTCCTGGCGGTGGCCAAGGACCTGGCCTGGTACCTGGAACAGGCAGGGGCGCGGGTGTTTCTGACCAGGGAGGAAGATGTGGAACTGGCAGAGGATAAGGTGGAGGATTTAAATGCCCGGATCAGGCTGGCCGAAGCAGTGGCTGCCGATCTTTTCCTCAGCATTCATGCCAACAGTTTTCCCTCCCCCTACGAATACGGGGCCCAGAGCTTTTACTGCCACAATCATCCCGCCAGCGAGACCCTGGCCAAGGAGATCCAGGGGGCCCTGGTGGAGGGAATTGACATCCTGGGCTACAATTACCGGGAAGCACAGGAAGCAGAGTACTATCTCCTCCGCAACCTGGAGATCCCGGCCGCTTTGATTGAAATCGGCTTTCTTTCCAATCCCAGGGAAGAAGCCCTTTTAAGTCAGAGGGCCTATCAGAAAAGGCTGGCCTGGTGCCTTTTTGTCGGGGTGGTCCGGTTTTTTTCCCGGACCGCTTCGGTGGAGGAAACTGGTTATTAAAGGCGAATATTAAATGGGAATAAAGGACTGCTGTGGCAGCATGAGAAACGTAACAATTGCCGGAGCAGGCCCGGAGAAATCACTGCAGTTTTCGAGGAAGGAGGAGTTGCCTGTGCAGGAAGGAAAGGCTGGCGATTGGGTTCAGATACGCAGTATTGTGCTGCCGCCGGGTCAGCGGGCCCCCCAGGTGCCGGATGATACCCAGGCGGTCCCCCTGTTCATGTTGGTGAAGGGCTTTTTACAGCATGCGGCCAGGATCGGGGAAGAGGCCACCATCACCACCGTAATTGGCCGCCGGGTGACGGGAGAATTGGTGGCGGTAAATCCCACCTACGACCACGATTACGGCCGCCCGGTGCCGGAGCTCCTGTCCATTGGCCCGGAATTGAGAAGAATGCTCTGGGGGGAGGAAGCAGCAGAATGACTCTGGATCGCAGCTATCAGGCGGTAATGGCCCGGCGTAACGAAATAATGAAAAGGGCTCTGGGTATTGATTACACTGAATTTGAGCGCAGTCCCCTGGCCTTCGATTACGAAGGCATGATGGCCAAAGCGGGCTACACCCTGGAGGAGGTCCGGAAGATACAGGGGGAAACGGGGGTGGGAAATACACCCCTGCTGGAACTGAAAAATGTAACGGCCCTGGCCCGGAAACTGGCACCGTCGGGAAAGGGAGCCCGGATCTTCATTAAGGACGAAGCGGCCAATCCCTCCGGCAGTTTTAAGGACCGGCGGGCCAGCGTTTCGGTCTACCATGCCAAAAAGATGGGTTACCCGGGGGTAATTGCCGCCACCAGCGGCAACTACGGGGCGGCAGTGGCCTCCCAGGCGGCCATGCGGGGCCTGAAGTGCATTGTTGTGCAGGAGGTCTTTGACAGCCGCGGTGTCGGGCAGCCGGAAATAGTGGAAAAGGGCCGGAAGTGTGAGGCCTATGGGGCCGAGGTGGTACAGCTCAGCGTTGGCCCCGAATTGTTCTACGTTTTCCTCCTCCTGCTGGAGGAGACAGGCTTCCTCAATGCTTCCCTTTACACACCCTTTGGCATTGCCGGGGTGGAGACCCTGGGCTATGAACTGGCGGAGCAGGTGCGGGAGCTGACGGGCCGGGACCCAGCTGCCGTTGTCGTCACCCATGCCGGCGGCGGGAATGTGACGGGGACGGCCCGGGGCTTGCGGAAGGCCGGGTGTGTGGACGCCCGGGTCATTGGGGTCAGCGTGGACCTCAGCGGCTTACACATGGCCAGTGACGGCGACTTTAACCGCAAATCCTTTACCACCGGCCATACCGGCTTTGGCGTTCCCTTCAGCACCTGGCCTGACCGGGCCGATGTGCCCAGAAATGCGGCCCGGCCCCTCCGCTACCTTGATCGCTATGTAACCGTTACCCAGGGCGAGGTTTTTTATGTCACAGAGATGCTGGCCCAGCTGGAAGGTTTGGAAAGGGGCCCGGCGGGCAATACCTCCCTGGCCGCTGCCTTCGCCATTGCCCAGGAACTCGATGAGGATCAGGTCGTGGTGGTGCAGGAAACAGAATACACAGGGGCGGGGAAACACCCGACAGCCCAGCTGACCTTTGCCCGGGACAATGGCATTGAAGTCCGGCGGGGAGATCCCCGGGAGAACGTGCCGGGAAAGAGAATAGTCATACCGGCCCATCCCGGGCAGTTGGGTGTGGTCGACGTCGATTTGGACCAGCTGCGCCGCTCCTACCTCCGCAATGCCATAACGAACACCGGCGTCCGGGAGGTCAGCCGGGAAGATATTGCTTTTCTAGCTGAAGACTGCAGGGCTTCCCGGGAATTTGTCCGGGAACAGCTGGCGGAACTGGGGGTAAAGCTTCCTGACCAGGGGTAAACGATTGAATTTGGGCTGTTTTCGGGTCATAAATAGATAATTCGGGGGGACCCTTGACCTGTTTCAGGGCAGGTCTGGGGTCCCTTTCCCTCTAAGGGATTCCTTGCCTTCCCCGCCGCAAAGGCCGTTGTCGCAGGCAAGTCCGGCCCCTTTGCCCGCCCTGCGCGGGGCGCCGCCAATTTCCAGCTTCGAACCTCCAGCCTGTCGCAGTGCCGCCCCGCCGGAAGTGTCGTCCTTTAAAGGGGCGTATGGAGAGCCGGGGGTTTTGCTCCCCAGGGTATTCAGGCGGCTTTTAGATTTCGGCCCATTTGGGCATCCTAAGAAGGAATATTCTGGAGAAAGGAGAAGACAACTGGAAAGGGCAGATGGCTGTTGAAGGAGGCTTTAGCAATGCAGGTAAAAATTATTGGGGTCCCTGCCGACCTGGGGGCCAACCGGCGGGGTGTAGATATGGGTCCCAGTGCCATCCGTTATGCCTGCTTGCAGGAGAAGCTGCGGGAAATCGGCCATGAGGTGGAGGACCTGGGCAATATCGCCGTTCCGGAACGGGACAGCCTTACCAGGAAGGGGGATTCCCTGGCCTATTTGCCGGAGATCCTGGCCGTGAACCAACTACTGGCCGCGGCGGTTGGGGAAGCCCTGGAC
>DUTA01000043.1 GCA_012842325.1 Bacillota bacterium
AAGGCGGGGGCCCGGATGCTGGTCCACCCCGACGGCCGCATCACCGGCACCGTCGGCGGCGGGCAGGGAGAAGCAATGGCCATTGAGCAGGCCCGCCAGGCCCTGGCCGCGGGGGAAAACCGCCTCTGCCACCTGGATATGACCAGCAGCGTCACCAGCCGGGAAGGCATGGTCTGCGGCGGCAGTATGGTCCTGCTCCTGGAAAATCTGGCCCTCCCGGGGGCCGGGGAAAGGGCTTGAGGCCCTTATCCCTTACCGGCAGAGCAGGAAAGGAGGGCCACAATTGCCAGTATCAGCCGGTCCCATAAGCCGGGCCCTGGGGCTGGGCCCGCAGGAAGTCGTTTCCCTCATCGGCGGGGGCGGGAAAACCACCCTCCTCTTTTCCCTGGCCCGGGAACTGGAAACAGTTGGGCCGGTCCTGGTCACCACCACGACCAAAATCGATTTGCCCCGGCACGGGGTGGTGCTGGTTGCCGCAAACTACCCGGAAGTGGAGAGGCAAATCACTTCTTATGCCGGCCGAAAAGGCTGGGTGGTCCTGGGCCGGGAAATAAAGGAGGGAAAACTCCTGGGGGTTCCGCCCGCCTGGCTCGAAGCCCTGCGGGAACATTTCCCCTACATCCTCGTGGAAGCCGATGGTTCCCGCGGCCGACCCCTGAAGGCCCACGCCCCCCACGAACCGGTCCTCCCCCCCACCAGCTCCCTGGTGGTGATCCTGGCCGGGGCCTCGGCCCTGGGCAAACCCTTCAGCGCCGAATACGTCCACAGGCCCCAAATCATGGCGCGGATCACCGGCTTAGAGCCCGGGGGCAGCATACAGCCCTGGCTGGTGGCCCGGGCCTGGCAGGAAATGGGCGCCCGGGCCGCCGGGGCGGCTCCCCGGGCCCGGCTGGTTTTCTTCCTCAACCAGGTGGACACGGGGGAAGAAAGGAAAAAAAACCTGTCCTGGCTAAAACGCCTGGGCCCCTGGGGCCAGGAAAGAGCCCTGGTGGGCTGTCTAAAACCCAGGGCAAACCTGATTCCCTGGGCTGCTTTTTCTCCCCCGCCCCTGGCGGCAGTGGTCCTGGCCGCCGGTGCCTCCCGGCGGCTGGGGGGACGGAATAAACTGCTCCTGCCCTGGCAGGGCAAAACAGTAATCCGCCAGGTGGTGGAAAACACCCTGGCGGCGGTGCCGGAGGTTATTGTTGTCACGGGCTACCAGGCCGAAAGAGTCGAGGAAGCTTTGCGGGGGCTGCCGGTAAAAATAATCCGCAACCCCAACTATACCGGAGGCCAGGCCGCCAGCCTGCAGCGGGGGTTAGAGGCTGTGGATCCCGCCAGCCGGGGGGCGATGTTTGTCCTGGGCGACCAGCCCCTGGTGCCCCCCGCCCTCCTTAAAACCCTGGCCCTGGCCTTTATCATTGAGGAACCCCTGGCCCTGTATCCCCGCTACCGGGGACAGCGGGGCAATCCCGTCCTCTTTGCCCGGCCCACCTTCCCCGCCCTGGCCCAGACAACGGGAGACCGGGGGGGACGGCAGCTCCTGGAGCGGCTGGGGGAAGGGGCCCGGGGTATAGAAACA
>DUTA01000044.1 GCA_012842325.1 Bacillota bacterium
CCACATAATGGTCTTATAGCCCAGCTCGGCGGCCGTTTTTACCACCTCCTGGTTCCAGTCCCCGTAAGGAGGGGCAAAAAGGGTGGGCTTGACCCCCGTCAGGTTTTCCAGGAGGGCCTCCGTCTCCAAGATTTCCGTCCGCAGCTCCTCCCTGCTGATTTTGGTCGGGTAGGGGTGGGAGTAGGTGTGGTTTCCCAGCTCGTGACCTTCCTGGAAGATACGGCGGGTCAGTTCCGGGAACTGCTCCACCCAGCGCCCTTCCATGAAGAAGGTTGCCCTGGCCCCCTCTTCTTTCAGGGTGTCTAACATGGCCGGCAGGTATTCGGCCCCCCAGGCCACGTTGCAGGTTATCGCTATTTGGGGGCGGTCGGCCGGCCCCCGGAAGATGGGGTCCCCTCCGGGGGCAAAGACCTGGACCAATTGCTTTACCCCCAGGGTGGAGCTAATCCCAAACCCGGCCAACAAGACCAGCAGGGCCAGAATTGCCACCCGCGACATCCACGGCCGCACCGGTGTAAAAAAGAAATGAATGCGCATTTCCTTCCCCCTCCCCTGGCACTCCTTTTTTGAAAATTTATTCCCGGGGGGCAAGCATTATTACCTTCCCGCAAAAATGGGGACAGTCTCCGTTTCCTACAAGAAGTAATACAAACGTAATTTTCGTGTAATATAGTTGTAATATTAGTCCCCTATAATTAAAAGCAGCAAAGGAAAAAAACCTTTGAACCCCCTCTTTGAATGCGTGGCTCTGCCACGTGTTCTTTTTTGCAATCACTGGGGACAGTCCCCCTCTTGAAGACTGTCCCCATTTTCCTGTTAATAACTGTAATCCCAAAATGTACACCCTGTCCCCCCAAACCGATAATTGTCAAATGTCCATCTCAACTGTCAACCGTATGAGCGGTGCCAGCAATTACCCTTGTTTCCCCCGCCCGGAACCCGTATACTGAAAGGAGAGAAAGGGTATGGGAGGGGGGAAACGGGTGCGGGAAAAAATCTTAATTGTCGACGATGAAGACACCATTCTGGAATTCTTGCGCATAAACCTGGAAAAAAATGGCTTCACAGTGGTTGCGGCCGGGGACGGGAAGGAAGCCCTGCGGCTGGCCCGGCAGGAACAACCCCGCTGCATCCTGCTGGATGTGATGCTTCCCGGCCTGGATGGCTTCGAGGTCCTGCGGGAACTGCGGAAAACCATGGATGTGCCGGTGATCATGCTCACCGCCAAGGGGGATGATATCGACAAGATCCTGGGCCTGGAACTGGGGGCCGACGACTATGTGACCAAGCCCTTCAATCCCAGGGAACTGGTGGCCCGGATCAAGGCCATCCTCCGGCGGGTGGAGAAAACGGCGGCCAACTCGGAAGAGGGCGTCATTACCGTTGGCGATCTGACCCTTGACCTGGAACGCCACCGGGTCGAGGTCCGGGGCAGGGTGGTGGATCTCACCCCCAAGGAATTCGAGCTCCTGGAGCTGTTGATGGCCAATCCGGGCAAGGTCTTTTCCCGGGATGCCCTCCTCAGCCAGGTGTGGGGCTACGATTACTTTGGCGACACCAAGACGGTGGACGTCCACATCCGCCGCCTCCGGGAAAAGATTGAAGTCGATCCCAGTTCCCCGGTCAACATAATCACCGTCTGGGGTGTGGGCTATAAGTTCAGGGAGCGGGACGATGTTTAGGAGTATCAAATGGCGCCTTACCCTCACCTACTTCATCCTCATCCTCCTCTCCCTGACCATTATGGGGGCCTTTCTCCTCCACGCCATGGAACGGTATCACATCCGGGAGGTAGAGGAGAACCTCATAGCCCACGCCCGGGTCTTTTCCCACTATGCCCAGCTAACCTTTCTGGGCAATGACCTGGCCCAGCAGTTTGGCCGCGATGTGGATGCCCGGGTCCAGATCCTCGACGACGGGGGGCGGGTGGTGGGAGATTCCCTCTGGCCCGATGTGCCCATCGGGGAAATCCTGGACCGGCCCGGGGTCAAGGAAGCCCTGGCCGGGGATGTGGTGAGCAGCCTGGAACAGGCCGGGCCCGGGGGAGAAAGATTTCTCACTGTGGCGGCCCCCCTCCGTTCCGGGGACGAAATCATCGGCGCCGTTTATTTAACCTCCAGCCTGGCCCGGGTGGACCGGACCCTGGGGGTTGTTCGTACTTTCCTCGTTTTTGGCATCAGCCTTGCCCTGGGGGCATCCCTCCTGGTGGGCTTTTACCTGGCCGGTACCGTTACCGGCCCCATTGGGGAAATAACCCGGGCGGCCCAGGAGGTGGCCCGGGGTCACTACGACTGGAAGCTCAAGCCCCGGGGCCGGGACGAAGTGGCCCAGCTGGCCGCGACTTTCAACTACCTGACGGGGCGCCTGAGGGATACCATCGCCGCTATTTCCGGGGAGAGGAAGAAACTGGAGGCGGTTCTGACCAGCATGGTCGACGGCCTGGTGGCCGTCGATGACCAGGGGAAGGGGATACTTCTCAATCCGGCAGCCGAAAAGATGTTCGGGGTCCGGGCGGAAACTGTCATCGGTTATCCCCTGTGGGAAAGGATCAACCACCCCCGGCTGTGGCAGCTCTTCCAGGAGGTTTTAAAGGGGGGTGAACCCCTGGTGGACGAGCTGGAATTGCCGCGGGCGCCGGAGTCCCACTACCGGGTCCAGGTCTCCCCGGTCCGGGGTGACCGGGGGGAAATTGCCGGGGCGGTGGCCGTCCTGCGGGATATCACCGATCTGCGCCGGCTGGAAGAGATGCGCCTCCAGTTTTTGAGCAACGTGTCCCACGAGCTCCGCACTCCCCTGACATCCATCAAGGGTTTTGCCGTCACCCTGGCCGATGAACTGCCGCCGGGGATGACCGCCCGGCGCTATGTGGAGGTCATCGAGCAGGAAACCGACCGCCTGACCCGCCTGGTTGACGACCTTCTCACCCTTTCCCGGATGGATGCCCTGGAGATTACCATGGAATTGGTGTCCCTGAATCCGGAGCAGCTGCTCAGGGGCTGTGTTGCCCAGCTTATGCCCCGGGCCCAGCGGGCGGGCATTGAACTCAAAACCGACATCCAGCCGGAACTGCCCCGCATCCTCTGTGACCCGGACCGGCTGAAGCAGGTCATCATCAACCTCCTGGACAATGCCCTGAAGTATACCCC
>DUTA01000045.1 GCA_012842325.1 Bacillota bacterium
GGGACAGCGACAAACCGGCTTCCGGCTACCGGAAGGAGGATTACCTGGCCGACGTCACCGCCCTGATGGGAGAACTGGGTCAAAAGGAGGTGTCCCTGGTGGGCTACTCCCTGGGGGCCCTTGTTTCCATCGCCTGGGCCGCCCAAAATCCGGATCAGGTCCGGTGTGCCGTGCTGGTGGATCCGAGCCTGGGCACACCCCCCGGCGTCATCGCCCACTATCAAAGGATGGCCGCAGCCGCCCCGCCTTCCTTTTCCAGCCGGGAAGAGATCCGCACTTACTTTTACACCAAGTACGACCGCAACATCGACCCCGATTTGCTGGAAGAATACATAAAGTGGGGGTTTTTCCCGGATACACCGGCCCCCGGGTACTGGTCCTGGAAGCACAGCCGGCAGGCGGCGGTGGAAACCTTTGCCACCCGGGTGGAGGACAACCACCTCTACCTGCCCCACCTTACCTGCCCGACCCTCTTCATCCGGGCCCGGGAGAGCCAGATGTTTTCCCCGGCTGCCTGGGACGCCCTCCAGGAAATGGGGAAAGGAAATTTCTTCTTTGCCGAAATCCCGGGCGCCGACCATGGCATAATGCTCCAGCGCCCCGGCGCGGTGGCCGACTTAATCTGCAATTTCTTACAGGAAGTCCATGCCAATTAACGGGACCAGCAATAGTTGCTTGGGAAAAAGATGGACCTCGCTTTCCTGCGAAAACTCTGGGAAAGCGAGGTCCGGTTTTTCTACCTCAGCATGTACCCTTACTATTTGCTGTTGGCGGCGCTTTCGCCGGCGATGCGGCCGAAGACGATAATATCGGCTATGGCGTTACCGCCCAACCTGTTGGTCCCGTGGATACCGCCGGTCACTTCCCCGGCAGCGTAGAGACCGGGAATGGGATTGCCGTCCTTGCTGATTACCCTGGCCAGGGTATCGATTTTTACCCCACCCATGGTATGGTGGACGGTGGGAACCCGGGGGCTGGCATAGAAGGGCGGTGTTTCGATCTTGTGGCCCAGCAGCTTCTTGCCAAACTCCGGATCATGGTTGTTTTCCACTGCTTCGTTATACTTGGCCACGGTTTCCACCAGGTTTTCCGGCGGGACATTGATCTTTTCCGCCAGCTCTTCCAGGGTATCGGCTTTCTGGACCTTGCCCATTTCTACCAGCTGCTCTTCCGTTTCCCCGAAGCTGGTCACTTCCCACACCGAGTTGGCATCGGAAACTACGTACATCAGGGCATCGGGCTGTTCGAAGAGGGCATTGGTCATAACATCCCGCCGCTCGTCTTCTGCTACAAAGCGTTTCCCTTCCTTGTTGACGTAGATCATCTGGTCAACACCGGGGGCCAGCCAGCCGGCCAGGCTGCCGGTTTCCGGGTCGCCGGTAGGCAGAAGCTGGATGTACTCCATCCCCACAAATTCGGCTCCCACCTTCTCGGCCATAACAATCCCGTCACCGGTAGCACCCGGATGGTTGGTGGTGGGTATCTCGGCCGTCAATCTGGGATTATATTTGGTCCTCATTTCAACGTTGGCACTGAAGCCTCCCGTGGCCAGAACGACACCCTTTCTGGCCTTGAAAATCACTTCTTTGCCATCGGCGTCCACAGCCTTGACCCCTGTTACCCTACCATCCTCTTCCTGCACCAGCTCTTCCGCTTTGGTCTCCAGCAGGATCTCTACTCCCCGTTCCCTGGCCGCATTTTCCAGGGCCTCGATGTAACCTGTCCCCAGGGGCTTCACATTGGTGTGGGACCGGGGCCAGAGGGCACCCAGCACCGTGTATACCTCATCCTTAAATTCACAGCCCAGGCTTTCCAACCAGTGGAGTCCATCCAGGGCATTTTCCACCAGGACCCGGATTAACTCCGGATCGCCCTTTTTGTCTCCACCCTCGTAGGTGTGCTGGAAGTGCAAGTCGATGGAATCCTCAATACCTTGTTTGCTCTGTCTTTCCGGGTCGACGGCGTTGTAGGCACAACCCGAGATCAATGTATTCCCGCCTAACCTGGGCATTTTCTCCAGGAGGATAACCTCGGCACCATGATCGGCCGCTGTGACGGCTGCAGCCAACCCGGCCCCGCCGCCGCCGATTACCACCACATCCGCTTCCCGGGTCTCCACTTCGGGTTCGGATTCCCCGGCCGGCTGACAACCACCCAGGGCCAGGACCGCCACCAGGGCAAGAACCAGGAACAGGCTACCCCATTTTTTTCGATGCACAGCAGAACCCCCTTCATTTAACCTTTATTTAATAAGACACATTGCCAATCCAGCTTGAAAAAGCTTCTCTCCTTTGTAATCCCCCCTCTCCAAGATCAATTTCCATAACACCAGTCAGTTTTATTTTGCTTTTCTCCCCCCTCTCCACAAAAAAAGGATTTCGTCGTTATTTCTATAACCAATTTCCCGCAATTGCTCTATCCCAATTGCCTGATTATTAATTGACTTTGCCCCTTTTTAATTATTCTATAAGACTGCTAACTATTCCTGCCTCCCCGCGGAAACTATTTTCCAGAATTTAGTTGCCAGCTCTTCCCGCTGCCCTTCCGGGAGACCGTCATCTTTCTGATTAGTTTATTGGCAAAGTTCCTCCATTATTTTCTCATAGACAGCCAGATCCCCGGCACCAAAGAGGACAAAGCGGATGTGGCGGACCGACTTCAAGGTGGGCACCATCTCCAGGACTGCCTGCAGGGCCACCCGGGTAGCTTCCTCCAGGGGATAACCGAAGGCCCCGGTGGAAATGGCGGGAAAGGCCACCGACGCCAGCCCCTTTTCCTCCGCCAGTTTCAGGGCGTTGCGATAGCAATTGGCCAAAAGTTCCGCCTCGGGCTTATCCACTCCATAGACTGGCCCCAGGCAGTGGATCACGTACTTGTTGGGCAGCCTGTGCCCGCCGGTGATGACGGCCTCCCCCGGCGCGATGGGACCCAGGGGCACCGCTTCCTTTTCCAGGCCGGGCCCGGCTGCCCGGTGGATAGCCCCGGCCACCCCGCCCCCGCTGCGCAGCCACTTGTTGGCGGCATTGACTATGGCCTCCATATCGGGCTGCTGGACAATATTCCCCTGGACACATTCCAGCAGTATATTCCCCACTTTCTTCTGCATTGGTTCCCCCTCCTTTTTTCGTTTTTTTCGTATTAAGAAAACAATTTCGCCTTCAACCCGGGAAAACCCTGCTGCCAAAAATTCCCAGGAACAATTTGGCTCATCTGCCTGCAGGCTGGGTTTCCTTCCACCGGACTGGGGTGGCGACTCTTGCCATCGCCAATAAAAAGACAGGCATTGCCCTTATAACTGCCTCTTCCCCGCCTTGTCTTGCCCAATGCCCAATCGGCACCATTGAGCAAGTCCTATCCCCGCTAGACCGGGCTGACAGGGGGGGCGGGCTTCGGCTAAACTATATCTGCCTGCAGGGTTCCTTCGGAAACTGGCCCTGAGAAAGGAGAAGATACACTATGCTGAAACAAGGGAAAATCCTGTTCACAACTTTTCTCACCCTGTTTCTGGTAGTAACCCTAACCCTCCCGGCCCTGGCCGCCCCTTACCACACCGTTCAATGGGGCGAGAGCCTCTGGCACCTGGCCAATATCTACGGCACCACCGTTCCTGCCTTGCAGGAAGCCAACGGCCTCTGGGATAGTCTGATCTACGCGGGGGAACAACTGGTGATACCCGCGGCGGAAGACCCTGCAGTTGAGTCTGCACCAACGGCAGCCGCCACCATTAGCCCGCAGGCGGACTGGCAAATTGACCTTCTGGCCCGGATGATCCACGCCGAGGCAGAAAGTGAACCCTTTGCAGGCAAGGTGGCCGTGGGTGCAGTAATCCTGAACCGCCTCGAAGACCCGCGCTTTCCCAATGATCTCAACGGCATCCTGTTTTCACCCTGGGAATTTGAGCCCGTCATGAACAACCGGTTCTGGACCATTACCCCCAGTGCCGAAGCCTATGCTGCGGCCGAAGAGGCCCTGGCCGGGTGGGATCCCACCGGCGGCGCCCTCTATTTTTACAATCCCGTCACCTCCTCATCACCCTGGATCTTCAGCCGGCCGGTGGTCGCCCAAATCGGCAACCACGTCTTTGCCCTTTAGGAAACAGCCCTGCCGGCCGGGAGTGTATCCCAGGGGGAAGGGAACGCAAGTGTAGACAAGATTTGGGAGATAAAGCTGGGAGCCCCATTGGCAGGCGGCCCCAGCTTTTTTTACTCCTCCCTTTCCGGTTTCCCATAATGGTCTGTCCTGCCATGGGGGCCAAATAATCCGCCCGCAAGGAAATACCTGTCCCCCAGTTCCCTAATCCCCCTCAAGGCCCACCTAGCCTGTCTAAGCAAATTTTAGCCCCCCTCCCCCGACCTGACAAATTGCCCCCCGGCAGGTTAAACTTAATTAACCCCCTCAGGTTGTTGGTTGAGCTGGGGAAAAATGCCTGAAGGAAAGGAGAGGGTGGGTATGCTGCGACGACAAAGAATACTCGCTCCGGTTCTAGTTACTGCGCTCCTGGTGTTGGCCCTGGCCTTCCCGGTGGCGGCCGCCGGTACATATTATGTCCGCCCGGGGGATTCCCTCTTTTTCATTGCCCAGCGCTTTGGGACCACGGTCCAGGCTCTGCAGAAGGCCAACGGCATCTACAGCGACATCATTTACCCGGGGGAACCCCTCTACATCCCCGCCTGCAACAGGCCCGTCCACACGGTGCAAAGGGGAGAAAGCCTCTGGCTTATAGCCAACGCCTACGGCACCACTGTTTCCGCCCTGCAGGCGGCCAACGGGCTCCGGGACACGGAAATCTATGCCGGGGAACTGCTGGTTATCCCCACGGGGACTGGCCTCCGGACGACGGCCGCTGCCGCCAGCACTGCTCCCGCCTCCCCCGAAGAGATTGACCTTTTGGCCCGGATGATCCATGCCGAAGCGGAGGGGGAACCCTACCTCGGCAAAGTGGCCGTGGGGGCCGTCATCCTGAACCGGGTCAGGGACCCCAGGTTTCCCAATACCATCAGCGAGGTCCTCTTTGCCCCCTGGGAGTTTGAACCCGTTATGAACAACCGGTTCTGGCAGATTACTCCCAGTGCCGATTCCTACAGGGCCGCCCAGGACGCCCTGGCCGGCTGGGACCCCACCGGCGGCGCCCTGTTTTTCTACAACCCGGTGAAGTCCACCTCCCCCTGGATCTTTACCCGGACGGTAATAACCCAGATCGGCCAGCATTTGTTTGCCGTCTAACCCTTCCCGCCCGGGAAGGTCTGGCCCTTAGGACTTGAGATGGGGGCAGTCTCCTTGAAATAGGGAGACTGCCCCCATTTTTTCTTTTTCCTTTTCCGCCCTGCCGTGCCGGCCCTATCCCATCACAACTTTCCCAAAGAGAACCGGCATATGACAATATTGTCATATGACAGGGTTATCATACCCGGGGAAGGGTGCTATAATTGAGTCAAGGGGGGATATTATAATGCCAAGAGCCACATATTTTAACTTAGACCCCGACAAGCAGGAGCGGATCTTTGCGGCGGCGGTGGCGGAGTTTGCCGCCAGGCCTTTCAGTGAGGCCTCCATCAATCAAATTGTCAAAAAGGCCGGGATTTCCCGGGGCAGCTTCTACCAGTATTTTGAAAATAAAGAGGATCTTTACCTGTATATGATTGCAGAGATCGGCAAGGAAAAAATGCAGCGTTTTGAACAGGCCCGGGTCTTTGCCACGGAAGCCGATTTCTTTACCACCTATCTGGAGTTGTACAAGATCGGGCTGGCCTGGGTGCAGGAAAAGCCGGAGTATAACCGGATTTTTTTGCTGATGGAGTTGGATGACAGCGACTTTATCGCCAAATTGCGGGCACTGTCGGCGGAGGGTTTTGACATCCTCAAGGGCCTCCTGGAGCGGGATAAAGAGCGGGGGCTTATTAGACCGGATGTAGACTCTGACCTCGTGATAGATATTGTCTATGACCTCATGCTCCAATCATTTAAGAGGTACTATCAGCGGGGCTCAGAGGAAAAGCTGCGCCGCCGGGTCGAGGGCATCCTCCAGATAATTAAGGAAGGAATTGGGGTTAAGGACAGAGGAGAGGGGTGAAGGGAAAGGTATGGAAACACCGCTGATTGTGGCGAAAAACCTCCGGAAGAGATACCGGATGGGGGAGGTGACGGTCCACGCCCTGCGGGGGGTAGATTTAACCCTCTATGACGGGGAGCTGGTAGTGATCCTGGGACCCAGCGGCTCCGGGAAAAGCACCCTGCTGAACATTATCGGCGGGATGGATAAACCCAGCGAGGGCGAGCTTTATTTCGGCGAGAAAAGCCTCCATACGGCCGATGAGAAGGAGCTCACCGCCTATCGTCGCCATGAAGTGGGCTTTATTTTCCAGTTCTATAATCTGATGCCCAATCTTACCGCCTCTGAGAACGTCTATCTGGCGGCCGAGATCGCCAGGGATCCCCTGGACGTGGATGAACTCCTGGAGCGGGTGGGCCTGGCCAATCGGAAGGAACACTTTCCCTCCCAGCTGTCCGGGGGGGAACAGCAGCGGGTGGCCATAGCCAGGGCCCTGGCCAAGAATCCCCGGATGCTCCTCTGCGATGAGCCGACGGGGGCCCTGGACCTGGCGACCGGGATTCAGATCTTAAGGGTGCTGCGGGATTTTTGCGCCGGGTTCAAAAAAGCAGTGGTCATTATTACCCACAATGCCGCCATTGCCCAGATGGCAGACCGGGTAGTTACCCTAAGGGACGGGCGCATTGACGGGGTCCAGGTAAACCCCCAGCCCGTGGCCCCTGAGCAGGTGGTTTGGTGATGCTGTGGCGGAAACTGATCCGGGACATCTGGAATAATAAGGGTTCCTATTTTGCCTGCCTGGTCATTGTCTGCATCGGTTTGGTGGCCTTTACCACCTTTTCCATTGTCACCGACAATTTGAGCCGGGCCCTGGAGACCTTCTACCGGGAACAGAACTTTGCCCACGGTTTTGTGGAACTGGTATCCATGCCGGAAAGCAACGTCCAGAGGCTGGCCCGGATTGAAGGAATCAAGGATATTAACGGCCGGCTGGTCAAGGATGTGCGGGTAAACACACCCCCGGAGGAGGAGAGCGTTTACCTGCGCCTGGTCTCCCTGGATCTGTCCGCACCCCGGGTGGTCAACGATGCGAGACTATTGGCAGGAAAAGAACTGATTCCCGGCTCTTTGGCTGTCTGGCTGGACAATGAATTCTTTACCGCCAATAATCTGGAGCTGGGGGACAGCTTGGAAATAATTGCCGGCGGCAGGGTCAGGGAAATAACCATTGCCGGGGTGGCCATGAGCCCGGAGTTTACCTACTACTTGCCTGCAGAGGCAGATTTGTTTCCCAAACCGGAGCAGTACGGCATCGCCTTCCTCCCCCTGGCCGATATGGCCCTTGTCTTCCCTGAACTGGAGGGCCGGGTGAACCAGGTGGTCTTTACCCTGGCGGAAGATGCCCGGTACGAAGAGGTCCGGGACCGCTTGCTACCAGAATTGGAGCCCTACGGCCTCATCAGGATTTACCCCCGGGACGACCAGCTGAGTCATTTAATGCTTACGGAAGAGATCAATGGCCTCAAAGGGATAGCCAAAGCCTTCCCCTTCATGTTCTTGAGCATAGCGGCCGTTATCCTCTACATCATGCTCAAAAGGCTGATTGAACAGCAGCGGGGGCAGATCGGCATCCTCAAGGCCCTGGGCTACACCAACAGGGAGATTGTCCTTCATTATATGTCCTACCCCCTGGCCGCCGGCATCCTGGGCGGCCTGGCAGGGGGCCTGGCCGGTATCGGGGCCGCCGTTCCCTTTACCGAGCTGCTGCTGTTGTTTTTTAAAGTGCCGGAGGTGCCCGGTGTCTTTCCCTTTTCCTACTTCTTCCAGGGGCTCCTCATAGCGGTAACCATCTTCCTCATTGCCGGCTACAGCGGGTCCAGGCTTGCCCTGGCCTTAAACCCCGCCGAGGCCATGCGGCCGCCGGCACCGGTGCTGGGGAAAAAGTTCTTTTTGGAAAACCTGCCCTTCTTCCATGCCCTCCTCACCATGCAGGGGAAGATGGCCGTGCGCAACATCACCCGGAACCCGGGCAGGAGCGCCTTTCTCTTTTTGGGGATCATGCTCAGCTGTGCCCTGGTGGCCGTCACCTGGTCTTTCCAGGATATGGTGGATAAGCTGGCCTTCTACCAGTACGAGGAAGTCGAGGCCTATGATGCCAGGATCACCCTGGCCAGGCCCGCCGCCAGTGAACCTGTGGTGCGGGAAGTGGCGGGCCACAGGCAGGTGCGGTGGGCAGAACCCCTGGCCGAAATCCCCGTCTCCCTCACCAACCGCTGGCGGGAGGAGGATATTGTACTGATAGGCCTTCCCCGGGGTAGCCAGCTCTACAAGGTGCTGGATGAAAAAGGGAGGAAGGTTCCCCTGCCCGCGGAGGGCATCATCCTCTCCCAGCGGCTGGCCGAGAAATTGGCCGTCACCCCCGGCGCCTCCATTGAACTGGCCAGCCCCTATTTGCGGGGAGAGGAGAAGGGGGTACCCGTTGCCGTAGGCGGGATTATCCCCCAGTATCTGGGCATGAATGCCTACATGGAGATTTCCGCCCTCTCCCGCCTCCTGGGATATGAAGAACTGGCTACGGCCGTGCTTGTCAATGTGGCGGGCGAGGAGGCCATCGGTATCCTGCGGGATGACTACCTGGAAAGTGATCTGGTGGCCGGGGTGGACAGCCGGGAGGAGCGGATTCGCCAGGCCAGGGAAATGCTGGAATACTTCGGAATCGCCGTTTATTTCTACGTATTAATAGGGGTGGTCATCGGCTTTGCCATTATCTACAGTTCCAGCTTTATCGTCCTGTCAGAACGAAGCTGGGAACTGGCCTCCCTGCGGGTGCTGGGGCTGACTCCCCAGGAGGTTTTTTCGGTAATTACCTTTGAGCAGTGGTTTATCAGCTTCTTTGCCATTTTGGCCGGCCTCCCCCTGGGGAAGGCCATCCTCCACGGCCTGGCGGCCCAGCTGGACACAGACATGTATTCGGTACCCACCACCCTGACACCCGACTGCCTCTTCGCCGGCGTGGTCATAACGGCCTTCTCCATCTGGGCGGCCCAGCGTTTTGCCTTGCGAAAGGTAAAGGAATTGAGCCTGGTGGAAGTGTTAAAGACCAGAGAGTAAGGTAAGGGGGGAGATGAAGATGAAGAAAAAATGGAGGATTATCTTCGGTCTCATCGTGGTTGTAGCTGCCGCTGCCTTTATTTTCACCCAGCTGAGGCAGGCTCTGCCGGTGGCGGTGCAAAGGGTGGAAGCCAGGGAATTTGTCCAGAGTTTTACGGAAGAAGGAGTGGTGGTGGCGGGCGAGGAACACACCATCTATTCCCTCGTTTCCGCCCCCATTGAGAGACTGCTGGTAGAAGAGGGGGAGCGGGTCCAGGCGGGCCAGCTGCTGGCTGTTTTGGACGCCAGGGAGCTGGACTTTGGCCTTGAGGAACTGGCCGCCCGCCTGGACGGTCTGGCGGTGGAGCTGGCCCAGGCCCGGGAAAACCTGGCGGCGGCCGAAAGGCATTACGAGCGGATCTCGCGCCTCTATAAAAGTGAGGTAGTGGCGGCTGTGGAACTGGAAGAGGCGGAAAGGATGGTCAAAGGGGCCCAGGCGGCCGTGGCCGGCCTCGAGGCCCAGGAGCGGGCCCTCCTTTCTCAACAGGAACGGCTGCAAGGGCAAAGGAAAGATTACCGGATCTACGCCCCCATTGCCGGGGTGGTGACCCGGCTTACCGCCCGGGAAGGAAGCTTAGCCAGCCCCCAGACTCCCCTGCTGGCTCTTCTCAATGAGGAAGGGAAGCAGGTGGAGACCCGGGTCTTAACCCGGGATGTCCACCAGATCACAGAGGGGATGCCCGTCCAGCTGACCTTTAAGCTCCGGGACCAGGACATAGAATTCCCCGGCCAGGTGGTGGATATTGCCCCCTATGCGGAAGAAGCCTATTCCCCCCTGGGGTTGGCAGAGGAAAGGGTAAAGGTGACCATTGCCCCCCAATTCCCTGCGGAAGTGGAGATAAAGCCCGGCTACAAAGTGGATGTGGAGTTTATTACCCAGGTCATCCCCGGGGCCCTGGTGGTCCCCAAGACGGTCCTTTTCAGCGACGGCGGGGAAGATGCCCTCTTTGTGGTGGAAGAAGGCCGGGCCCAGGTGCGGCGGGTGACCACCGGGCCGGAAACCAGGCGGGAAATAGTTATAACCTCTGGACTGGAGGAAGGGGATTTGGTCATCCTGGACCCCTGGCAGAGCGGCCTGGCAGAAGGGGTCCGGGTGTCCTGCCAATAGACACTGCTTTTCCGCATCCAACATCAAGGGAACCCTTAAATCTCCCACCCGTAAGCTCCTCTCCGGGAGAGAAACTGCCAATTACAGTAAAGGAGGTTGTAAAAATGAGTAAATGCTGTTGTTCTCCAAATAATTGCTGTGGGCAAAGGCTACCGAAAAAAGTGATTAATATCGACTTTCTGTACCTTGACACAACGGTTTGCCGCCGATGCCAAGACACTGAAAAGGCTCTGGATGAAGCAGTTTCCACCGTTGCCACAGTACTAGGCGCTGCTGGATACGAGGTCAATGTGAACAAGGTGAACATCACAACAAAGGAGTTGGCTATCCAATATCAGTTCGTCAGCTCACCCACCATACGCGTAAATGGAAAAGATATTGCTGTTGAATTAAGGGAGGCAAACTGTGAAGATTGCGGAGAGCTCTGCGGTGATAGCGTTGATTGCCGCATATGGGTATATAACGGTGTCGAATACACAGCTCCCTCGAAGGAACTGATTATAGACTCCATCCTGCGGGAAGTGTATGGCACCCAACACGAAGAGCCTGAACGAAAACCTTATCAGCTTCCCAAGAATCTTGAAACGTTTTTCTTGGCAAAAGCTCACAGAAATTAAGCAACTGTCCGTTGCCGTGGCATCTTCTCTGTTTGCACCTGATACGCCGGTGGCACTTGCATGTCGGAAGGAGGAGTGTATCGTGAACAGTAAAAAATACTTCGACGAAATCTCAAACGAATGGGATTCAATCCGGCAGTCATTTTTCTCCGATAGCATCCGCGAAATGGCGTGTGATGTCGCACAAGTAAAAGCAGGTCAAACCGCAGTGGATATGGGAGCAGGAACTGGCTTTATCACGGAAGAACTCCTGAAAAGAGGCCTTCATGTCATTGCGATAGACCAATCAAAAGAAATGCTCGCTGTCTTGACGCGTAAGTACGGCTCCAGCAGCAATATCACCTGTATACAAGCAGATGCCTACATGATTCCCTTGGATAACGAAAGCGTGGATTTCGTTATGGCAAATATGTTTCTGCATCATGTCGAAGACCCGGGACGTGCAATTAAAGAAATGGCACGCATTTTAAAGCCCGGCGGAAAACTAATAATTACCGATTTGGACCAGCATGAACATGAGTTTTTGCGGACGGAGCAATATGACGTCTGGCTTGGTTTCGAGCGTCCTAAAGTCCATGATTGGCTTGCAAATGCCAACCTGACTAGCATCAGGATTGAGGACCTAAATGAACAATGCTGCTGCGATTCCTGTGAATCCTGCGGCAGTGCCGCTATCAGTATTTTTATTGCTTCTGCTGTAAAATGAGTAAAGAGTTTCATCCTTGAAATCGCTATGTGTTTTCATAGAGATAAATATCTTCTGTACAACAAACCAGCCTTTCATTTAACAGTGGCTAACAATGGCATAGCAAAAAGCCCAATAAGCAAGGAGGAGGATGTGGCCCCTGGGCCGCTCCTCCTCCTTTTTACTCTAGGCTTTGGTGTATTGGAAACCCCGGATCAGGACGATGGGGGTGCCGGCGTCGGCAGAGCCGGCCACCAGATCCGCCAGGGTCCCCAGAATGCTGGTGACGCTGCGGGGGGTCGTTCCCAGGCTTTCCTCGGCGGTTTTATCCCCCTTGTTGGCCAGGATCGCGGCAATTTCCTCCCGGGAGTAACCCTGCCTGTGGAGGGTATCTACCTGGAGTTTCAGCTTGGTACCCGTCCTGAGGGCCGCCTGCCGCAGGCCCTGGCTTACCCCGATGGCCGGGTGGGGGTCGGCCAGTTCATAGATGCCGGTGTCAGGGTCTTTATAGGCCCCGTCCCCAAAGATCAAAACCTCAACGTTTTTGCCCGTTTTTTCCTTGATCCTTTGCTTAATCCGGTCGGCAGTGCCGGGGGCGTCTTCCGGCAGCAATTTTAGAATCCCCTTTTCCATATCGGAGATATTGGAACCGATGACCCCCCAGTAGCCGGGGCCGATATCCTGCAGGGTAATAACGGGCACCAGGCGGCCAAAGGATTGGAAGAGTTCCCGGAGTTTTTCCCGCTCATGGACGGCGGCGATGCAGATCCCGTCTATATAACCGAAATCATATATTTTTAGAGGGTTGTTGGTGAAGATAACCTCACCCCGGGCCCCCGCCGCTGTAATCATCTCCAGGTAGAGTTCCCGGTAATCCATCTTGGTGATGGGGTGGGAGAAGCTCCTTTCCCCCAGTTCATTGGGGAAAATGACATCGGGTTCATAGTAGCTGGCCAGCTGGGGGCCGTAGTTCAGGACGACAGGCTCTACCCGGGGCTCGGCCAGGTACCGGTTGGCATCGACCAGGGTAATCCGCTTGAGTTCCAGGTTTACGGCCACAGCCAGGGCCTGCTCCGCCTCGGGGACATCCCGCTGTATCCCCACCGCCTTCCTGGCCGCCTTCTCCAGGTCTTCGAAGGTCACTTCGATGACGGCCAGTTTTCCTTCCGGGGTCCGGACGGTGAGGTCGGCAATGCCCTGGCCGGTAATCTTCCGGATACTGATGATGTTATAGCCCATTTCCTGCAATTTGAGGCCGGCAATGATTTCCCGGATGAGGACATTGAACTGGGGAGTGTTCCCCCGCGCCTCCCGCAAACTTTTCAGGGTCCGTTTCAGGCGAAAGCGGGTGGTGGAGTATTCTTCATCCATAACCTGGTTGCCCACTTCGTCGGCGGGAGTGGTCAATTGGACGATGACCTTGCCCCCTTCCGTTGCCAGGGCCAGAGCCTTCAAAATGAGGGCAAAACGGTTCCGGCTGACAATGGGACTGATGACCGCCAGGGTGCTGCCCCCTTTGAGGTTGAGTTTTTCCTTAATATCCTCGGCCAGCTCGGTACAGGTGACGTATTGATTCTGCGAACGGGCCACGACGGCTTCGGTAACGCAGATGATATCGTTGTCGGCCACAACCGGGGCTACGGTATCGGCGGTGATTTCGGCTATGTCGTCATTGGGGAAGATCAGACCGGTTTTGAGGCCAATGGCCACGACTCCAACTCCCTGTGGTAGCACCAATTTGTCCATGCAGATCATCCTCTCCATCCCCCCGACCCGGGTGAGGGCGGGGAAAAGTCTTGTTTCAGGTGGGTTCTCCCGGTTTAGTTTTACCCATTAAATTATAACACTACAGGGAAAATTAGTCTGCTGCCCGGAAAAACTATTGGCAATTCTTACGCCGGCTTTTTTTCTTCGCTTTAGTAATGGGCTGGCCCCTCGGTCCGGCGCCCACGGCTGCAGCACCCGCGGAAAAAATGCATATTTCAGATTATAACTTTATTTCCGGGCGGAGAAGGGATTGTTAATACTTTGTCGAATTAGCTTCTCGAATTACCGTAGTACTATTTAAATTGGCGCAAAGGAGGGATGTGGGGGGAACCATCAGCCGAAACAGGAGATACTGGATAAACTAGTACTTTAGAGGGAGGAAAAGGTTGTGAAAAAATTTGCCGCATTGTCCCTTGCTCTACTGTTGATGCTGAGTTTGGTGGCCTGCGGTCAGACGGGTGACGGAGGCGGGGCCACGGCCGGTATGACCCCCGGCAAATATACTGCCGAATACCGGGGCTATAAAGACCTTGTGAAGGTGGAGACAGAAGTAGATGCTGAAAGGATCGTAGCCGTAAGAGTAGTGGACCATAAAGAGACCCTTGGGATGGGCTCCAAGGCCGTGGAAATTATGCCGGAAAGGATTGTAGCCGCCCAGTCGGTAGCCGTTGATGCCGTCAGCGGTGCCACGGCCACCAGCATGGCCATCCTGGCCGCCGTCAGGGACGCCCTGGAACAGGCCGGGGCCGATCTGGACCAGTTTATGGTGGAACCGGAACCCCCCACGCCCCAGGATGCCACCTATGACACCGACATCGTCATTATCGGCGGAGGCGCCGCCGGGCTGAGCGCCGGTCTGGAAGCTGCCCGCGAGGGAGCAGAAGTTATCCTGGTGGAGAAAATGGATATAGTCGGCGGCAACACCATCCGCTCTTCCGGGGCCTTCAATGTGGCCGGGCATCCCATCCAGCTGGAAGCCGGCAAGGGCCGGTTGGACATCGAAGAATTTATCGAATTTACCATGACCGGCGGGCACAACCTCAACGATCCGGAGCTGGTCCGCTATATGATTGAGAACTCTGCCGGTGTCGTTGACTGGCTCAAGGAGGTTGGCTTCAAGCCGGAAACGGGGGAAACATACACCAGCTTCCACGTGGAAGGGTACGCTCCCGGACTGGTGGTGGGCCTGGAGGAAAGGTTCCTGGCCCAGGGCGGTAAGATCCTCCTTGGCACCAAGGCCACGGAAATAATCATGAAAGACGGGGCCGCTGCCGGCGTAATTTGTGAGGGGCCCGATGGCGGCAAGGTAACCATCAATGCCGATGCCGTCATCATCGCCTCCGGTGGCTTCGGCGCCAACCTGGATATGATTGTGGAACTGGATCCCAGCCTGAAGGGCTTTGTCACCAACAACAGCCCGGGAGCCACCGGGGACGGGATCCTCATGGCCCAGGCCGTGGGCGCAGCCGTCAGGGATATGAATGAAATCCAGATCCATCCCACCGTCCACGTCCCGACGGCAACCCTCATTACCGAAGGCTGCCGCAACTCCGGCGGTATCCTGGTCAACACCTCGGGCAAACGCTTTACCGATGAATGCAACTACCGGGATGTGGTCTCGGCGGCCATCCTGGAGCAGGACCAGCAGTTCGCCTATCTTATCATCAACCAGGAGATAGTGGACGGCAACCCCAATATCCAGGGTTACTATGAGATCGGGGTCCTGCAAAAGTTCGACACCATCGCCGAACTGGCTGAATTCATCGGCGTCGAAGAAGCAGTCCTGCAGGAAACCCTTGATACCTGGAACAGCTATGTTGCCCAGAAACACGACCCGGAATTTAACAGTCGCTTCACCTGGATCCGCGACCTGAGCCAGGGTCCCTGGTACTCGGTCCAGATATCCCCGGGGATCCACCACACCATGGGCGGCATCGTGATCAACACCAAAGCTGAAGTTATTTCGACCGAAGGCTCCCCCATTCCCGGGCTCTATGCCTGCGGTGAGGTAACGGGCGGGGTCCACGGCGGCAACCGGGTCGGCGGCAACGCCATCCTCGACTGCCTCGTTTTCGGGACCACAGCTGGTCGGGAAGCCGCTGCCTATGTGAAGTAACAGCTAAAAGCAAACCCCTTCTGCTCTGGCGGAGCAGAAGGGGTTTATTTTTACCGGGAGTTTTTATTTCCCTTCGGCGGCACTCTCACCGGCAATTTTGCCAAAGACGAAGATATCGGCCTGGGCATTGCCCCCGAGGCGGTTGCCGGCATGGATGCCCCCCGTCACTTCACCGGCGGCATACAGGCCGGGGATGGGCTGGCCCTCTGTACTAATGACCCGGGCATGGATGTCAATCTGCACGCCACCCATGGTGTGGTGGACAGCCGGTGACCGGGGCGTGGCCACGAAGGGAGGAACTTCAATCCTGTTCCCAAAATTCTCTTTGCCAAACTCGGGATCGTGCTGGTTATCTACATAGCTATTGTATTTTTC
Source organism: Bacillota bacterium (assembly GCA_012842325.1). Lineage (GTDB taxonomy): Bacteria > Bacillota > DTU030 > DTU030 > DTU030 > DTU030. The sequence continues at coordinate 15,868 of DUTA01000045.1, forward strand.
CACTGTCTCCACCAGGTTTTCCGGCGGAACACCGATCTTTTCCGCCAGCTCCTCCAGGGTATCGGCCTGATAGACGTCTCCTCTTTCCAGCAAGTCCGAGATATCCCGGTTGCCGACAATCTGCTGGTCGGCGATGATGAAGAAGAGGGCGTCTTCCTGCTCCAGGGCGGCCGCCGAGAGGACGTCTCTTTCGGCATACTCGTTGACAAAGCGCTTACCCTGTTTATTGACGAAGAGCTGTGTCTCGGCACTCCCCCAGACCCCCGAGAAGAGGCTCCCCGTTTCCGGATGGGAGCTGGGCATCAACTGGATGAAGCCCATGCCCACCAGATTGGCACCCACGGCCTTGGCCATTTCGATGCCGTCGCCGGTGATGTTGGGCGAGTTGGTGGTTTTCATATCCAGGGGCATTTCCTTCCAGTAGGTGTTATACTCGGCTCGCATCTCGGGATTGGCCCCGAAGCCGCCGGTGGCCAGGACTACCCCCTTGTTGGCTTTGAAGATCAGGGTTTCTCCTGCGGCATTTTCCGCCTTGACGCCTACCACCCGGCCATCCTCAACAATGAGCTCTTTCCCCCTGGTTTCCAGCAGTATTTCTACCCCCAGGTCTTCGGCAGCTTTGGATAAGGCATCGATGTATGACTTTCCGCCACCGACCACACTATTGGTCCGGGGCCAGAGGGCACCCAAGACAGTTCCAATTTGGTCACTGAACTCCACCCCGTGGGCCTCCAGCCATTCCCGGGCCCTGGGGGCGTTGGTGCAGAGGGTCTTGGTAAGCTCGAAATCGCTGGCAATTTCATTTCCTTCCAGGTCGGTCCGCTTACCGCCCAGATAGGTATGAATCATGTGCAGTTCAATACTGTCAAAGAGGCTGGTGTCACCGGAATCTATATATTCCCGAATTTGCTCCTTCAGCACCGACAGGGTCTCGGCAAAATCACCAAACTCTGCTTCATCGGCTTCCAGGAGTTCTTTCAGCTCGGACATCAAAGCCGGGTTCATTTGTTCTTTCTTTTGCAGCTCGGGATTTACCGCGTTAAAGGACCCCCCGGCCAAAATGGTATTGCCGCCGAGGAAGGCTGCCTTCTCCAGCAGGATAACACTTGCCCCCTTCTCCGCCGCTGCCGTGGCCGCCGCCAAACCGGCTCCGCCGCCGCCAACGACAATTACATCGGCTTCCCGGGTTTCCGCACCTTCCTCCGGGGTATCCTGGGGAGACCGCTGGAGACATCCCGTTGCCACCATGGTCACACACAAGGCGAGAATAATTAGCACCACCGTTGTTCGAGGTTGAAATAGTTTCATTTTCTCTCCCCCTCACAGTACAATGTCTCTGGCAATTGTTTGCGCCAGTTGGGTACGGGGTCTCTCCACCGTACCGGTTGTTTCTCTCCTCCACCTCCCTTCCCCCTTGGTTTAACAAAGGATAACACCTTTATTACTATTCGCGGTAGTTGTTAGAAATCCTTCAATTAAATTAAAATCGTTCTCCCCTGCCCTCTCTGCCTGTCTCGCCACTGCCTGAAGGCCCCGTTAGTTTTCCCTTCGCAGCCAGAAATATGCCCTTTCCCAACCGCTTAAGTTTCGTGACCTTTTTGCAGCCGGTCACCGCGCTTTAAGCAAAAAGACAAAAAAATGAGGAGAGTTTTGCAGCAATTTTCGCCCCTTCCCAACAGGAGATCGATGGCATTTGTCCCCGGGGAACATATACTATCGTGAACAGAACCATTTCAATATAATCTGGGATGGGGATAATTGATGACAGGCAATTGCTTTATTGTGAAAAGCTTAGCCGATGGTAGCAGTACCATAACAGTTTCCCTGCCAGAAGCCCTGCTGAGCCGCGGCCAGTTAAAGGGTAACACCCTGCGTATAAAGGCCGGGCAGAGTGAAATAACGGCTCTGGTGCGAATAAATCAGACCCAACGGGAAATACACATTTCGGAACAGGGCCTGATAAGATTGGGGCTTCCCAGTGGGTTAAAACTGCAGGCCGTTATGAGCCCCGGGTGTCTGCGCCTGGGCCCGGTAATTGGGATCTTCGTAGGCAGGGGTTATTTGAATAACATCCGGGAAGGTGGTTCCCATTTCCGCCTCTTAGGTTTGGTGGAGGGCAACAGAAGGGCCCATACCCTCCTCTATCTTTTTACCCTCAGGGATGTCAACTGGCAGAGGGGGAGGATCACAGGAACCTATTACAATTACGAAGAAAACCGCTGGGCAAAGCATCCGTTCCCCTTCCCCGATATCCTGTATGACCGGGCCGGGGGCTTTTCCGGGGAAGCGGAAAAAAACGCCCGCAGGCTGCGCCAGCGCCTGCAGGGAATACCCGGTCTGAAAACCATAAACTGCCAGCACTATTTTGATAAGTGGGTCCTCCACCAGGCCCTGCACAAGCATGGAGATGTCAGGGAATACCTGCCGAAAACCCTTATCTATGATCGGCAAAACCTTGAGCATATGCTGCGCGACTATAAAGTCATCTACATCAAAACCTGTACCGGCAGCAATGGGCGCGGGGTGATCAGGGTGGCCAGGGAAACAATCGGTTACACCCTGACCTTTTTCACCCAGACCCAGATCGAAAAAAAGATTGTCAGCCTCAGCCACCTGGAGGAAGAAATAAGGAAGATCATCGGCAGGTCCAGGGCCATCGTCCAGCAGGGGTTAGACTTGGTTAGCCACAACGGGGCCATTGTGGATCTGCGGCCCCTGTACCAGAAAAATGGGCAGGGTGAGTGGCAGGTCACGGCCATTCCGGTTCGGGTGGGAGTAAGGGGTGCCCACATTACCAGCACCCGGACCGGCTCCCGGGTGTATGATTTCCCCTACTTTTTTGAGGTACTGGCCGGATACTCCAAAGAGCAGAGCCAGGCCCTGCAGGACAGAATTAAGGGACTCCTGCACCGGATCGTGACCCTGCTGGAAGAGGAGTTTGGTCCCTTTGGTGAACTGGGGATCGATCTGGCCCTGGATAAAGATGCCAAACCGGGAAAGGATACCGTTGCCCTGGGCTGTGGGGAAGAGACCTTCATTGAAGCCTTCCTTGCCCCCTGGAATATGCCAAGCTTTTGGCCGGTTTTAAAACGGCGCCCCTTCCCGGCGACCTCTCCCCTGCCAGCCGGCTCCAGGTGGGCTGGGGACGAAAAAGTGCTATCTTTAACGCCGGCAGTGTGCCCGGCAGCCGCCCCGGGGCAGGGACAACGGTGACAGCGGTGGAAGCAATCCAGATGGCAGAAAAATAACAGGATATACCATTTTGTGGTTTTTGGCTGGCGAAGAAGCACGGCTTGAACGGTCATGGAGGTGAAAAAAGTGAAAGAGGGCATTAAACTGGGACCAATCCTGGGCATAATGGTGGAAGTACCCCCACAGGCCATGTATCCCCGGGACCTGGCCTTTTACCGGCGACTGGTCAGCTACAGCAACAGCCGGGGCCTCCTGACCTTTCTCTTTACCGCCGCCGATTTAGACCGGAAGGAAAATATTATCAACGGTTATACCACTACAGACAACCATGTCTGGCGCCTGGGCACCTTTCCCCTGCCCGACGTGGTTTACAACCGGGTCGGCTTCCTCACCCCCCAGACCCGGGATCTTTTCCCCGAAGTTTATACCTTCCTTTACAGCCACCCCCAGATTAGATTCTACAATCCCGGGGGACTGGATAAATGGTCGGTCTACCGCCGCCTGGCAGGTAAAGGGGCGGCCCCTTGCCTGCCCCTTACCATCCCCCTGCAGAATTACCCCCAGCTTGTATCTTTCCTCACCCGCCACGGCAAGGCATACCTCAAACCCAGCAGGGGCTCCCACGGCCAGGGAATCATTTTCCTCGCCACTGCCGCAGCCGACACCTACCGCTGGGTCTCCTTCACCGCCGAAAAGGGATATGAAGAACTAACCCTGGCCCCCGGAGAGCTCGAGGAAATGGTCCTACCCCTCCTGGAACAAGGAGAATACCTTATACAAGAGGCAATAGACAAAATTTACTACAACGGCCAGCCGGTGGATTTTCGCGCCCACCTGCATAAAGATGGGCAGGGACAATGGCAGGTGGCTGTTTTGGCAGCAAAGGTGGGGACAAGGGGAGCAGTCACCACCAACCTCCATA
>DUTA01000046.1 GCA_012842325.1 Bacillota bacterium
CCTTGGTCCCGGCCCAGCCCCGGGAAAATTATTCCCGTTTGCTCCTGGCCCGCCCATATATTATAGTAGGAAATCAACTAACCCTCGGCGGGCACAACCCCTGCCCCATCGTCCTGGATGACAGGCCCTTCCGCCTCCTTTTCTTCCCCGGTTTCAGCCGCAGCTTCCACCACCGGGGGATCCTCCACCTCAATTTCCAAATTCAAATAGCGGCCCATACCTGTCCCGGCCGGGATCAGTTTGCCAATGATAACGTTCTCCTTCAAGCCCAGGAGGGGATCAACCTTGCCTTTGATGGCAGCATCGGTCAGGACCCGGGTGGTCTCCTGGAAGGAGGCCGCCGAGAGGAAGGATTCGGTGGCCAGGGAGGCCTTGGTGATACCCAGCAGCACGGGTCGGGCCGTGGCCGGTTCGAGACCCTGTTCCAGCACCCGGGCATTCTCTTCCTCAAACTCGGTGAATTCCACCAGCCCGCCAGGCAAAAGATCGGTATCGCCGGCATCCTCTACCTTGACCTTCCGCAGCATCTGGCGCACGATCACCTCGATGTGCTTATCGTTGATATCCACCCCCTGGGAGCGGTACACCTTCTGCACTTCCTGGAGGAGGTATTGCTGTACACCCTCGATTCCCTTTATCCGCAACAGTTCATGGGGATTAATGGACCCTTCCGTCAGCTCGTCGCCGGCCTCCACCCGCTGTCCTTCCACGACATGGACCCTGGCCCCGTAGGGCACCTGATAGGCCTTGATCTCGCCCTGATCCGTCAGGATCTGGATCTCCTTCCGGCCCTTTATCTCGCTGATATGGACAACCCCGTCGGCTTCGGCGATGATTGCCTGGCCCTTGGGCTTGCGGGCTTCAAAGAGCTCCTCCACCCTGGGCAGACCCTGGGTGATGTCTTCCCCGGCCACCCCACCGGTATGGAAGGTCCGCATGGTCAGCTGGGTCCCCGGCTCACCGATGGATTGGGCGGCAATTATCCCGATGGCTTCACCCACATCCACCATCTTCCCGGTGGCCAGGTTGCGCCCGTAACAGCGGGCGCAGATGCCGTGGCGGGAACGGCAGGTAAAGACAGAGCGAATCTTGACGGCCTCAATCCCCGCCGCCTCAATGGTTTCTGCATCTTCTTCCTGAATCTCCTGGCCGGCTTGCACCAGAACAGCTCCCGTCACGGGATGGCGGATGTCCTCGCAGGCAACCCGGCCCACAATCCTTTCCCGCAGTTCCTGGATAACCTCCTGGCCGTCCTTCATGGCCTTGACGACAATACCCTGGGTGGTCCCACAATCTTCTTCCCGGACGATGACGTCCTGGGCCACGTCCACCAGGCGCCGGGTCAGGTAACCGGAATCGGCAGTCCTGAGGGCAGTGTCGGCCAAACCCTTCCGGGCGCCGTGGGTGGAGATAAAGTATTCCAGCACCGTCAGCCCTTCCCGGAAATTGGCCTTGATGGGCAGGTCGATGATCCGCCCTGAGGGGTCTGCCATCAGACCCCGCATGCCGGCCAGCTGGCGGATCTGCTGGATGTTACCCCGGGCCCCGGAAGTGGCCATCATGTAGACAGGGTTGGTGCGATCCATTTCCTTTTGCAGGGCCTCGGTCACCTCTTCGGTAGCCTTATTCCAGACGTTGATGACCTGCTGGTAGTGTTCCTCATCGGTAATCAGGCCGCGGCGATACTGTTTTTCCAGGATCGCCACCTGTTCCTCCGCTTCCCTGAGGATACGGGCCTTGGCCCTGGGGATTTTAATATCAGAGATGGAGATTGTGATGCCTGCCCTGGTAGCATAGCGGAAACCGAGGGCTTTGATATCGTCGATGAGCTTGGCCGTCCGGGCCACCCCGTAGGTCCGGTAACACTGGGCGATGAGGTCCCCCAGGATCTTCTTGTCGGCAATTCTTTCAATCCTGGGCATGCCCGCGGGTATGGCTTCATTGAAGATGATGCGGCCAACGGTGGTTTCCTGCAGCTCCCCATCTCTCCTGACTTTTATGCGGGCATGGAGGTCAATGACATTATTCTCATAGGCCAGGATGGCCTCTTCCGGGGAAGAAAAGAGCTTGCCTTCCCCCTTTTCCCCATCCCTGTCCATGGTCAGGTAGTAACAGCCCAAAACCATGTCCTGGGTAGGGCTGGCCAGGGGCTTGCCGTTGGCAGGGGAAAGGATATTGTGGGCTGACAGCATCAAGATCCTCGCTTCCGCCTGGGCTTCGGCACTCAGGGGGACGTGAACTGCCATCTGGTCGCCATCAAAATCGGCATTGTAGGCGGTGCAGACCAGGGGATGGATCTGGATGGCCCGGCCCTCGACCAGGACCGGTTCAAAGGCCTGGATGCCAAGGCGGTGCAGGGTCGGTGCCCGGTTGAGGAGAACCGGGTGCTCCCGGATGACCTCCTCCAGGACATCCCAGACTTCATCCCGCACCCGCTCCACCATCCGTTTGGCGCTCTTGATATTGTGGGCATATTCCTTCTCCACCAGTTTGTTCATGACAAAGGGCTTGAAAAGTTCCAGGGCCATTTCCTTGGGCAACCCGCACTGGTGCAGCTTAAGATTGGGGCCGACAACGATGACGGAGCGGCCCGAATAGTCCACCCTCTTGCCCAGCAGGTTCTGCCGGAAGCGTCCCTGTTTCCCTTTGAGCATGTCGCTTAAGGATTTTAAGGGTCGGTTGCCCGGACCGGTGACGGGCCTTCCCCGCCGGCCGTTGTCGATGAGGGCATCCACGGCCTCCTGCAGCATCCGTTTTTCATTGCGCACGATGATATCGGGGGCACCAAGATCCAACAGCCGCTTGAGCCGGTTATTTCTATTGATCACCCGGCGGTAGAGGTCATTTAGGTCGGAGGTAGCGAAACGCCCCCCATCCAATTGGACCATGGGTCTGAGTTCCGGCGGAATGACCGGAATGACCTCCAGGATCATCCATTCCGGGCGGTTGCCCGATTTCCGAAAGGCCTCGACAACCTCCAGCCGGCGAATGGCCCGGACCCGCCTCTGCCCGGTAGACCCCTTTATTTCCTGCCGCAGTTCCCTGGCCAGGGCATCGAGATCGATCTCTTCCAAAAGCTTTTTGATGGCCTCGGCACCCATCCCGGCCTTAAAACGGTTCTGGTATTTCTCCCGGTATTCCCGGTACTCGGTTTCGTTGAGAAGCTGCTTCTTCGCCAGGGGAGTATCTCCGGGATCAATTACTACATAGGAAGCAAAGTAGAGGACCTTCTCCAGGGACCGGGGGGACATATCCAGGATCAAACCCATCCGGCTGGGTATTCCCTTAAAATACCAGATATGGGAAACAGGTGCAGCCAGTTCAATATGCCCCATGCGTTCCCGC
>DUTA01000047.1 GCA_012842325.1 Bacillota bacterium
GGGAAACGGGGACGGGCAAGGAGGTCTTTGCCAAGGCCATCCACAACGCCAGCCGCCGCAAGCATAACATCTTTCTCCCCATCAACTGCAGCGCCATACCGGAAAACCTCATCGAAAGCGAGCTTTTTGGCTACGAAAAGGGCTCCTTTACCGGGGCCAGTCCCACGGGCAAACAGGGCAAGTTTGAAATCTGCAAGGATGGGACCCTCTTTCTCGATGAAATCGGCGATCTCCCCTTTTCCATGCAGGCCAAGCTGCTGCGGGCCCTGGAGGAAAAGGAGATCACCAGGGTGGGTGGCCACACCCCCATCAAGGTCAACCCGCGGATTATCTCGGCCACCCACAAGGACCTGCAGGAGATGGTGGAGAGGGGGACCTTCCGGGAAGACCTCTTTTATCGCCTCAATGTGGTGCCCATTCCCATTCCCCCCCTGCGGGAGCGGGGCTACGACATCATCATCCTGGCCCGGCATTTCCTCCAGCACTTCGCCAGGGTATATAATAAGGATCTAAAGGGCTTCACCCCCGAATGCGAAGACCTGCTGATGGCTTATTCCTATCCGGGCAACATCAGGGAACTCCGAAACCTCATCGAATATGCCACCATTTTCGAGAAGGGCAGCCTGGTGGGAACCGACTATATCAAGCAAAAAATAACGGCCAGCGCTGAAGAAGAGGACCTGACCCTGGCGGAAATCACCAGGCGCTTTGAGAAAACCGTTATCCAGGATCACCTCCGGCGCTTCGGCAGCAGCCTGGAGGCCAAGCGGAAGATTGCCAAGAAACTCGGCATCAGCATCGCCACCCTCTACCGCAAGCTGGAGGAATAGGGTCTCCCGCCCGCTTACCCCATTCCCGGTGGGGCAAACCTTTTTTCCCCGCCAATCTGCCATATTCCCCTCTATTTCCTGATTATCGTGAATTATTCCCAAGCCTGGGCCTTGTCCCCCGATTATTTTTTCCATTCTTCTTCCTTTTACCCCCCTTGCCAAATCCCCTAGCCTGGTGTAAAATAGAAACATCCAGGTGCCAACTTGTTCTATTTTAATAAGTTAGCACTAACTGATAATATTTCTATTCCTGGATGATTATGGAAGGAGGTTTGATATATGAAAGGTCGTATTCTGTTTCTTTACAACGCTGTGGCGGAAGAAGAACGGCGGGGGCATTATGGCGAGTGCATGACCTTCACCGATGTGGCCAAGATTGCCCGGGCCCTGGTGCATGGGGGACATGAGGTTGTACACCTGAACGTGCGCAGCCCGGTGCAGCTGGAGGAATTTATCCGCAGCCACGGTCCCTTTACCCTGGCCTTCTGCATTGCGGAAGGGTTCCTGGCTCTACCTTCGTCTCTTTTTGACGGCTCCGGGACACCCTGGGTGCGGAGGATCCTGGAAAAGAGGGGGGTACCCACAACCCACACCTCCGTCGCCGGGATGGAGATCTGCCGCCACAAGGACGAAACCTACCAGGTTCTGGCGGCCAACAATATCCGCGTCCCGGCCCACTTCATCATCCGTCCCGAGGCCGGCTCCCTGGAGCAGCAGCTGAAGGCCATCGAGGAAATGATGCACTTCCCCCTCTTCGTCAAACCCTGCGGCGGGGGCAACAGCATCGGCATTACGGAAAAATCCATTGTCACCAATCCCCGGGAACTGGAAGAGCAGGTGTACTTTCTCCTGGAAGATCTGGGCGAGCTGCCCATCTCGGTGGAAACCTACCTTTCCGGTCAGGAGTACACCATTGGCATCATTGGCAACGAAGAAAAAACGGTTCTTCCCATCCTGGGCTTTCCCCGGGATGAGAAGGTCCGCAGCTTTGCAGTGAAAAAGGCTTCTTTCGCCAGGCGCCACGAGCAGGAAGTCATCAAGCCGGATGATCCCCGCTACTGGCGGCTCTACAAAATAGCCGTCGACACCTTTACCGCCGTTGGTGCCCAGGATATCCTCCGGATCGACGTCCGGGAGGACAGCAATGGCATCCCAATGGTCATCGACGTCAACGGCACCCCCACCCTGACCGAGACGGCTTCCTTACCCTATATGGCCGCCCAGGCCGGGTTCACCTTCACCAAATTGATCAATTTCATTGTGGACACCGCCCTGGAACGGGTGTACGGCCAGGAAACCACTGAGATTACAGGTTAAAACAAAGGCCGGTGCTCCTTTTTCCCGGCACCCGGGCACCGGTCGGGAAACCACCAAAAGGCAGATGAGGAAGGATGAGCACAATAACAAATTCCGAGCTTGCTGAGACAGCAGATGACCAATAATAAGTCCCCGGACCATAAGAAAACCGGGGGCTTATTTATTGTCTCCTTCCCTAATTGGGGAACAAATCTGCGTCTCCAACGTCTATAGAAGGGCAGGTCAGGAAAAAGGAGGTGTCAACTTGAGAAGGATTTTAGCAGTAATCTTGGCAGCAGTCCTGGCCCTGGGCTTGCTGGCAGGCTGCAGCAGTGGCCCGGCTAAGGTTCCCGAGGAACCTGCGCCCCAGGAGGAAGGGCCCCAGGGGGAAACACCTCCGGTAGCGGAAAACCACCTGCCGGGGGCGGAAACCGGGCCCGCAGCCCTGGAACGGCCGGAAACAAAGATAGATGTCATAAGCCTGGAAGGGCAGGAGGAACCCTTTTCCTTCACCCTGCTTAAAGCCGAAAACATAGGCTTTACCACCTATATCCCCGAGGACATCATCCCCACGGTGGTCAGCACCGAGGAAGGGGACGCCGTGGTCGCCTACACAAACTTTGCCGGACAGCAGCGGGACGACGCCTACCTCTCCTTCCTCCTCTACCGGGAAGGGATTACTCTGGAAGAGGCCATCGCCGGGACCAGGGAGCTGCTGGCGGCGGAGGGCTATGAGTTTCCCGCAGGGACCGAGGAGCACCGCTCCCACCCCTGGGCTGTGGAAGAGTTCCGCTTTACAAAGGAGGACGACAACAGCAATTACGTGGGGAGAGCAGCCTTCGGCAACCGGGGCAACCGGGTCTTTCGGGTCATGACCCACATGCCGGCCGAGTTTGGCGACGGCTTCGGCGCCCGGATTGCCAGAATTATCGCCGATATGGAATGGTTCACAACGGCAGAGTGAGGAAAAACCCTCGACATGCAGTCGGGGGTTTTTTCGTCATGAAAGGGGGAGCAGCCGGACTTCCCGTACATTATAACGGCCCCCGGCGGGTATACTAGGGGCAAAGGAGGCGAGGTCCATGACTTCCCCAAGGCGAAACACCGGTGTTGATTTAAACCTGCAGATCAAAGCCCTCCAGCAGGACCTGGAGGAGCTGCGGCAGCGTTTGGAACAGCTGGAAAACCGGCAGGGCTATGGCGAAGCAGGCACGTCGGCAGGGCAGGATGACGCTGCCCGGTCACCGGACGACCCTATTACCTTTGAAGGATGCAGGGATTACCTCCTCTAGCGCCGGCGCAGGGTCAAGAGGATCCCTATTCCCAGCAGGCCCAGGATTATCCCCGGTACAAGGCTGACCAAAAACAGGGCCAGCAGTATCCCGCCCAGCAGGAAGAGGCCGCCGAGGAAGGCCACAAAGCCCAGGGTCAGCTTAAAGGCCAGGCGCAGGGGAAAGAGAATAATGCCACCGATAAAGCCCAGCAGGGCTACGGCCAGATGTAGGGGCAGCAGGAGAAGGTCAAGCATGGGGTTCCTCCTTTCGCGCCATTCCATCGGCATAGACGAGGAAGGCCAGGACCCGGGCCACGGCCTCGTACAGTTCCGGGGGGATTTCCTGCCCCAGCTCCAGGCGGCAGAGGACTGCAGCCAGCTCCGGATCCTCCTGGATGGGCAGGCCGGCCTCCCGGGCCCGGGCAATGATGTTTTCCGCCACCAGGCCCTTCCCCGAAGCCACCACCCGCGGCGCCTTATCTTCTTCGGGAACATACTTCAAGGCGGCAGCCAGCCGCCGGTTTTTTCTTTTTTCCCCTCTTTTACCTGCCACGGGCAATTCCCCCTAGATGCGGACATCTACCTGCCGGCGGGTTGGCCTCAGGGAGGTGAGCCGCTGCCGCCAGCGTTCCTCCACGGTGCCCGCCTGCTGGATGCGGCAGGGCAGGACCTGGACGGGCCAGGGCAGATCTGCCA
>DUTA01000048.1 GCA_012842325.1 Bacillota bacterium
CCAGGGCCAGGACCCGAAAAACTCCCTGCAATTTCCGGGCGCAGAAGTCCCAGTGGTGGGCGTTGCCGGTAGTGCCGTGGAGGAAGAGGACGGCTTCTCCCCCTCCTCCCCAGTCCAGATAGTGCAGTCTCAAGCCGGCGTGGTAGTAGTATTTATCCAGCAAGGCAATTAACCCCCCTTACAGAATGGCGCCTCTTGCCGGCATGCCTCTTGGGCCAGGGAAAAGGCCAGGGCGACGGCTTCTTCCGGGGTGGTGGCGATGCGGATTTCTCCACACCGGCGGTCATCCAGGCAGCCGTCGGTTAGTAGCTCTTCCGCCCGGTCGGCCCACTGGCCGCTGCCCTTTAAGACAACCACCGGCCGGCCATTCTTGTAGGCGGCGGTCAATTCGAGGAGGGTTCCGCCCTTGCCCCCGATCATGATCAGGGCGTCACAGCTGTGGACCAGAACCAGGCTGCGGTAGTTGAAATCAAGGCCGGTAGTGATGGGGACGTCCAGGTAGGGATTGCCCGCCGCTGTACTGTTGCCGGGAAGGATGCCAACCGTTATCCCCCCCGCCTCCCGGGCTCCCCGGGAAGCGGCCAGCATCACTCCATCCCTGCCCCCGGAAAGCAGGATGCCGCCCCTTCTGCCGATCTCCCGGCCGACGGCCACGGCCAGCCTTTCTACTTCTGGCGGGATAATCCCTGCTTGTCCGATAACGCCGATCCGCATCGGCCTCATATTTTCCCCCCCCTCCCAGGGTGCCATAATATTTCTACTTTCTTTGTCCCCCTGCCGATTCCTGCCGGAAATTGGCTGGGAGCTTTAGGGAAAAACTCCCGGCCTACAGCTCCAGGCCGTAGACCCGGTAGCGGGAAGTGACACGGGCGGCGGGCACCAGCCGGGCGATGATCCGGTTCATCATAATATTGTCTTCCAGGATCAGGGAAAAACTGGCCTCCTGATAGCCCTTGGCTGCCGCCAGTTCCAGGGTAGTGAGGAGGAGGGGCGATTCCAAACCCCGGCACCGGGCCCGGGGGATAACCCCCAGTACGGCCAGGCGAAAACGCCGGACATCCTTGTGCCAGGCCCGACCCCGGGGTAGAAGCCCCCGGTGTTTTTGCCGCACCGGATTGATATCGGGCAGGGAGAGGCAGAGGGCTACCGGTTCCCCCTTCCTTTCCCCCACCAGGCAAAGTTCCGGATCTGCGTACTGGCCCAGCCCCCTGAGGATCGCCCGGGCTTCCCGGCGGGAAAGGGGGGTGAAACCCCAGAGTCCCGCCATGGAGCTGTTGTACAGGTACTGGAAAACTTCGGCTTCCGGGTCCCGGCCCCCCAGGGTGAAATGCTTGATCTGGAGCCGGTTTTTCTTGTGGGCATACCGGGCCACCTTTACCAGCTTCTCTGGCAGGGGCTGTTGCAGGTCCCAGGAATAGGCCAGGTAGTCCTTGATTTTGCGGAGACCGCATTCCTCCAGGAGGCGGGGGTAATAGGGGAGATTGTAGCCCAGGCCCACCGGGGGTATTTCCGAAAACCCTTCTGTCAATAGTCCTGTTTCTTCGTTACTGGAAAGGGTAAAGGGACCCAGCATCTGCCGGCGCCCCCGGGAGCGGAGCCAGTCGGCGGCGGCCAGGAGGGCGGCGGCCCCTTCCCGGTCTTCCGCCACTTCGAAAAAACCAAAGGTGCCCGCCTCTTGGTCGGGATTGGCGCTATCGACGATGGCCGTGATCCTCCCCACCGCTTCCCTGCCCCGCCAGGCCAGAAAAGAACAGCCCGCGGCATGGGCAAAGAAAGGGTTTTTCCGGGGGTTCAGCCGCCACCTTTCTGTTCCCGGCGGGGGAGGAACCCAACAGGGGTTGGCGGCATAGAGGCGGTAGGGCAATTCCAGGAAAACCTGCAGTTCCCCTTCGGAAGCGACGGGCTTGACTGTCAGGGCCATTTTCCTCCCCCTCTTTTGTCAAAGCTATTATATTGTTATGCCGGCCTGCCTGTCCCCTGTGCGGGGGAGTATTTAAAATATTAACCTCCTCTCTTCCCTTGCATAGAATATAGCAAGGTAAGGGGAACCTGAAGTTCCTGCCCCAGTCCAAGGTAAAGGAGGGTTTAATGTGGGAAACGGTATCGGCGCTGGAGGTAAAGATCGCGGTGCCTTTTTGGTTTTCCTGATCTTGATCCTGCTCCTGCTGGGCGACAGCTTCGGCAGGTATGCGGAGTAAGGGATCATTTGCCAGGTATCTGTCGGGAAGAAGAGTTCCTTGTTGGAAACAAATTGCGGGCTCCGCTGCGGGCCCGCTTTTAGCTTTATCTTCGCGGCCCAAAGGCAACCGTTTTACCGCTTTCCAGGGCGGCCAGGGTCTGGTGCATTTGTTTCCCGACCGTCATTTATTAACTCCCTTTAGGATAGAATTGAAATACCCGCGGGTTCGCCCTAAGTATTGCCGGAGCAGGGGAGGAAAATGTGGGTCAATTGGCCCTGAGGGGAAAAGGCCCTTCTTTTCCCAGCCGGCAGGACTTTGGACCTGCCGTGTCGAAAGCCCTCGTAATTCCTTCGGGAAGTAGCCCCGGGCCCGCCCCTGACCGACAGCATTCCTGGCCGCCTGTCAGTGTCCCCGCGAGGAGGACTGGGAGGGAAGCCGGAAAAGCTCCTTTCCATGGGAGGGATCCGGGTGTCTACCCCGGGCCGAAAGGAGGGTGGAGCCATGGTCGAAAAGACTAAACTTACGGAAATGACCAGGGCGGCAGGGTGAGCTGCCAAGATAGGTCCCGGGACCTTATCGCAGGTTCTGCGAGAAATAACCCATCTTAATCAAGACCCCCGCCTTCTGGTCGGCCTGGAAACCACCGACGATGCGGCCGTCTATCAACTGGATGACCGGCACGCCCTGATTCAGACCGTCGATTTTTTTACCCCCGTAGTCGACGATCCCTATCTCTTTGGCCAGATTGCAGCGGCCAATGCCCTGAGCGATGTCTATGCCATGGGGGGAACCCCCCTCCTGGCTTTGAATATTGCCTGTTTTCCCACCTGCCTGCCGGTGGAAATGCTGGGGGCCATTCTAAAGGGTGGCGCCGATAAGGTCAGGGAGGCCGGTGCCCTGATTGCCGGCGGCCACACCGTTGAAGACGAAGAGCCCAAATACGGCCTGGCAGTGACCGGTCTGGTGCACCCGGACCGGGTCATCAGCAATGCCGGGGCCCGGGCGGGGGATCTTCTGGTCCTGACCAAACCCCTGGGGACGGGGATCATCCTCACGGCGGCAAAGGCGGGAATGGCCCAGGAGGATGCTGTCGCCCAGGTGGAAGAGAGTATGGCCACCCTGAACCGGGAGGCGGCCCAGGCCATGCTGGCGGTGGGTGTTTCCGCCTGCACCGACATTACCGGCTTTGGTTTTTTGGGCCACCTCTATGAGCTGGCGGCGGCAAGCCAGGTGATGGTGGAGGTAGCTGCCGCCGATATCCCCCTTTTCCCGGCGGCCCTCGAACTGGCCCGGATGGGCCTGGTGCCGGGGGGAGCCTACCGGAACCGGGAATACCTGGCGGGAAAGGTCGCCTTTGCCCCGGAAATTGAGGAAGAGATCCGGGATGTCCTCTTTGATCCCCAGACTTCCGGGGGCCTCCTCATCAGTGTCCCCGGGGATAAGGGAGAAAAGCTCCTGGCGGAGCTGGCCCGCCGCGGGGTCAGCGGGGCCCGGCTGGTGGGCCGGGTGGTGGCGGGCCAGCCCGGACGGATTAAGGTTGTCCCGCAGCTGTAAACTGGCCGGGCCCATAAAGGGGCCCGGGAAAATTGGAGGTGCGGAAGATGGAAAGGGAAGTTGATGCCCGGGGGCTGGCCTGCCCCCAGCCTGTTATCTGTACGAAAAAGGCCCTGGAGGAAATCGGGGCGGGAACAGTGATCACCCTGGTGGATAACCTCGTTGCCCGGGACAATGTCCTGAAGCTGGCCCGCAGCCTGGGCTGCAGGGCCGAGGTCAAAGAGCGGGAAGACGGCTTTGCCATTCATATCCATAAGGAAGAGGCGGTGGCCGCCCCCACCCCGGCGGGAGAGAAGAAGGGGGAAGAGGCTGCCGGCCGGGAGGTCATTGTTCTCATCCCTACCAACATTTTCGGGCGGGGAGAAGAGGAACTGGGCCAGGTTCTCATGCGGATGTTCCTCTATACCCTGACCGAGGTCAATGATCAGCCCACCACCGTCATCCTCATCAACGGCGGGGTAAAACTGGCGGCCCGGGGGGCCGAGACGGTCTCTTCCCTTGAGTCCCTGGCGGCAGCGGGGGTGGAGATCCTGGTCTGCGGCACCTGCCTGGACTACTACGGCTTAAAGGAGAGCCTGGCGGTGGGCACCGTCTCCAACATGTATACCATTGCCGAAAAACTCCTCCAGGCCCACAGGGTCATTACTGTTCCCTAGGCCGGCAGGAGAAGGGCTCCGGCCCGAGGGAGGAATACCGATGCCAGAGGAATACTGCCTGCTTACCTTTGCCTCCACCCACGCCGCCCTCCGGGCGGAAAAGGCGCTCCGGCAAAAGGAGATACCTTTTCTCCTTATCCCTACTCCCCGGGAAATTAGTGCCGGCTGCGGCCTGGCCCTCCGGGTCCCCGCCGGCCAGGTCCAGCAGGTCCAGGAGCTTTTGGCCGCCATTGGGGTCACCCCCGGGGGAGTGTTCCCGGAACCGGGAAAAAGGGGTGCCTCCCTCCTGGACAAATTCTCCCTCGGGGAGACCCGGGAGCGGTGAAAAAGTGGCGGACGGGGGGAGGATAATTGGGCCCCGGCAAGAAATAACTAAAGAGGGTAAAAGGAAAAGATAGGTGATGAATATGCACTGGTCAGAGAGGCTGAGAGAAGTCCTGTCCCTGGAAGCCCTGCTGAATTTTGGCTTCAAGCTTCTGCCCAAATTGCTGGCAATTATTGTTATAATCTTGCTGGCCCGCCTCCTTTTGCGTCTGGGGTACCTGCTGATCGAGCGGGTTATAAAAAAAACCAGGGAGAGCAAGGGCCACCTGGAAGAGCGGAAGTACGAGACCCTGCAGCACCTGGTCAAAAGCTTGCTCCGCTATCTGGTCGTTTTTGTGGCGGCCGTTACCATCCTGGACACCGTGGGTGTCAGCGTGACCTCCGTCCTGGCCGGGGCGGGGATTGCCGGCCTGGCGGTAAGCTTTGGGGCCCAGAACCTGGTCCGGGATTTAATTACCGGTTTTTTTATTATCTTTGAAGACCAGTATGCCGTTGGCGAATACATAAGCATCGGGCAGTTTTCCGGCATTGTGGAAGATATCGGCCTCCGGGTCACCAAGCTCCGGGCCTTTGCCGGCGATCTCCATATCATTCCCAATGGTAACATCACCCAGGTTACCAACTACAGCCGGGGCAATATGCGGGCCCTGGTGGACATTCCCATCGCCTATGAAGAGGACATCGATAAAGCCCTGGCGGTACTGGAGGAAACATCCCGGGAGCTGGCTGCGCAAATCCCCGAGATAGTGGAGGGCCCCCACGTCCTGGGTGTCGTTGATCTGGGGAATGCGGGGGTAGTCCTCCGGGTCATTGCCATGGCCCGGCCCATGTACCAGTGGGGGGTGGAGCGGCAGCTGCGCAAAGAGTTTAAGGAAGCCCTGGAGAAACACGGTATTGAAATCCCCTATCCGCGGCAGGTGGTAATTATGGCGGGGGAGGCAAAGGAGCAGTAAGGGGGTCCTTGGGAGGTGGCGATATGGAGCGGCGGCAGTTCTCCCTGGGCGATATCGTGCGGACAAAAAAAGCCCACCCCTGCGGCAGCGATCAGTGGGAGATCATCAGGGTGGGGATGGACTTTAAGATTAAATGCCTCGGCTGCGGGCGGCGGGTGATGCTGCCCCGGCCCAAATTTGAAAAGAGCGTCAAAGAGATTGTCCAGCGCCTGGGTGAGGAACAGGAATGAACCTTGTCAAGGGGCAGTTGAAGTGATATAATGCTTGGCAGGTAATGCAGGTTGGAGCAAGGATCAGCGGTTACGACAACGGTTTCGTAACGGGACACCAGGCCGGTGGCGCCATTGCCGGCCCGGGGGAGATACCCTGCATTGCTCCCTGCTCTGTCTGCGGACAGGGCCGAACAGTCCAGAGGGAGGAGGTGAATGGCGTGGTTGCTTATGAGTTGATGGTGATCTTGAATCCCGAACTCAGCGAAGAAGAGACGGAAAGCACCCTCCAGCGGCTGCAGGACATCGTCCGGGAGGGTAAAGGTGAAGTCAGCAACCTGGACAAATGGGGGAAACGGCGCCTGGCCTATGAGGTGAAGAAGTTCCGGGAAGGCTATTACGCCGTCATGAACTTCAAAGCAGCCCCCGCCGTGGCAGCTGAGGTGGAGCGGATCATCAAGATTACTGACAATATCATCCGCTACCTGTTGATCAGGGACGAAAAGGCGGAACGGGAAGAGCGGGAAAAGAGGGAACCGGAGAAGGTTCAGGAAGAAGAGTAGAAAGCCAGAGAAGGTGGTGTGCACCCCATGCTCAACAAGGTGATCCTCATCGGCCGGCTGGCCCGGGATCCGGAGCTCCGGTATACCCCCAGCGGTAAACCGGTGGCCAGATTTGCCCTGGCAGTGGAACGTCCCTATACAAACCAAATGGGGGAAAGGGAAGTTGATTTTATCAACATTGTTGCCTGGCAGCGCCTGGCCGAAGTCTGTGCCAACAACCTGGGTAAGGGCAGGCTGGTGGCAGTAGATGGGAGACTCCAGGTCCGTTCCTATGAAGGCCAGGACGGACAGCGGCGGTGGATGACCGAAGTGGTGGCCAACGATGTCCGCTTTTTGGATTGGCCCAGGCAGGGGCAGGCAGCCGGCAGCGAGGGGTTGGGCACCACCGATCTGGGTGATCTGGGTGACGAAATTGATTTTAACGAAGACGATCTACCCTTTTAATCGCCCCAAAGGAGGGATGTAAAAGGAAATGGCAAGGGACCGGAAACGGAAACGCAAGGTCTGCAGTTTCTGTGTCGATAAAATCGATTATGTCGACTATAAAGATGTAGGGCGACTGCGCCGCTTTATCAGCGAAAGGGGAAAACTTCTGCCCCGGCGGATAACCGGTAACTGTGCCCGGCACCAGCGGCAGGTAACCAAGGCCGTTAAGAGGGCCCGGAACATTGCCCTGATGCCCTATACCAACGACTGAGAGCGCAGATTTCTGCGCTTTCTTCATCTAGGCCGTCTGCCTGTGGTGCCGGCTTCTGCAAGGTGGCGGCCTTGCCTGGCGGAGCGAAGGGGTCCTTCCGGCAACATTAAGCAGAGGGAGGACCCATGCCATCCGGACTTAAACCCCGGGAGAATACATAGGAATAATTGGAGAAGGAGAAATTATCGAAAGGAGTGATTGGACGATGACCACCAAGAAGACCCACATCCGGACCATCACCAAAGGGACTTTACAGGACACCCTCGCCGGCGGCGGCTGCGGTGCCTGCCAGAATTCCTGTCAATCGGCCTGTAAAACCTCCTTGACCGTCAGCAATCAACCCTGTGTCAACCAAACCCGCCAGTAACTCTAAGCAGGCCCTGTGTGGACCAGCCACCCGGGGCCCTACTCTTTTTGTGAGGTGAAGATATGCTTCCGGAACCTGCTATTCACAGATTCCGCCTGGGAAACACCAGGCTGGTTGTAGATGTCAACAGCGGTGCCCTGCACCAGGTGGATGATGTCACCTGGGCAGTGCTGGAATACTATAGGGAAAAGGAGAGGGAAGAAATCATAAGCCTTCTCCAGGGGCGTTTTTCCCGGGCCGAGGTGGAAGAAGCCCTGGCGGAATTGGATGAGCTGTGCCGGGAGGGGCTGCTGTACAGCGCCGCCCCGCCCCTGCCGGAAGACCGCTGGCCCGGGGAAAGCCAGGTGAAGGCCCTCTGCCTCCACGTGGCCCACGACTGCAACCTGCGCTGTCGCTACTGCTTTGGCGGCACCGGGGGCTACGGCGGGGAGCGGGGCCTGATGAGCGCCGAGGTGGGTCGGCGGGCAGTAGATTTCCTCCTGGATAATTCCGGCCCCCGCCCCCTGTGCGAAATCGATTTCTTTGGCGGAGAACCCCTCCTGAACCTGGCCGTGGTGAAGGAGGTGGTCCGCTATGCCCGGGAAGAAGGGGCCAAAAGGGGAAAGGAATTCAAGTTCACCCTGACCACCAACGGAGTGCTCCTCGATGGGGAGGCCCGCTCTTTTCTCAATGAGAATAACATCAGTGTCGTCCTCAGCCTGGACGGGCGGCCCGAGGTCCACGACCGGATGCGGACCTTCCCCGGGGGCAAGGGTTCTTACAGCCACATCCTGCCCCGGCTCCAGGCCATGGCCGCTTCCCGCCCGCCGGAAGACTGTGTGATCAGGGGCACCTTTACCCGCTACAACCTGGATTTTTCCCGGGATGTCCTTTACCTGGCCGATCTCGGTTTCACCAACCTCTCCCTGGAACCGGTGGTGGCCAAAGCAGGTGACTATGCCCTGACCCGGGAGGACCTGCCGGCTATCTTTGCCCAGTATGAAACCCTGGCCCGGGCTTACCTTGCCCGGCACCGGGAGGGACGGCCCTTCCGCTATTACCACTTTGAGGTTTACTTCAACCAGGGACCCTGCCTGTACAAGCGGATCAGCGGCTGCGGCGCCGGCCATGAGTATTTTGCCGTCGCCCCGACGGGAGAACTCTACCCCTGCCACCAGTTCGTGGGGAAAGCAGAGTTTTTACTGGGCAATGTCTACCGGGGGATCGAAAACCCCGGGCTCTGCCGCCAGTTTAAGGAAGCCCATGTCTACAACAAGAAGGAATGCTCTGCCTGCTGGGCCCGCTTTTACTGCAGCGGCGGCTGCCATGCCAACAATCATCTTTTTACCGGCGACCTTTGCACCCCCTACCCCCTGGGCTGTGAATTGAGCAAGAAGCGGATTGAGTGCGCCCTGGCGGTCCAGGCGGTGCTGGCGGCAGAAAGGGAAAAACAATAATTGTTCCGGCGCCTCAGGGAACTGCTGCCAGGGGCAGGAGATCTTACCACCGGTGCAGAATAGTGTAGCGGTACCCCTTGGCTGTGTACCGGTTTTTATAAGCTGTAAATATGGAGGGGTTGATTGTGCCGCCCAGTCCGCAGCAAGGAGAAATTGACCTGGCCCGCAATTTGAGGACAATAGAGTGGCTGAAAACCCAGCTCCTGGAACAAATCTCCCTCTTGTTTAAGGCCATGCTGCAGGGGAGTGAGGAATTTACTTTGGATGCCCTGGCCGGTATCATTATTGCCCTTTTGGTCCTCACCCGCCGTCTGGGTTTGAGTTTTGCCCGCTTGGAGAAAAAACTCTTTCAGCAGCTCAAATCCAATATCGAGGCTGAACACGAGGTGGAGAAATGGTACGGTGATCTTTCTGCCCTATTGGATTACCTGTCCGGGATGAAGAGGTGAATAGTTTGACACCAAAGGAGAAAACCAGGTCACTGGTAGAGGCGGCCATGCTGGCTGCCCTTACCGTTGTTTTGCTTTTGCCCACCATCTACCTGCCCCTGCTGGGGACGCTAACCCTTTTTATCTGGCCGGTACCCATCACGGTCCTGGGGGTCCGGCATGGTTTAAAGAGCAGCATCCTGGCCATGGTGACGGCGGCCCTCATTGCCAGCATCCTCAGCCATCCCCTCACCGTCGCTTCCCTGGTGATCTGGCTGGGTTTCCTGGGGATTGCCCTGGGCTTCTGTTTCCGGGAAAAATGGCCGCCGGTCAGGACCCTGGGGGTTGGTATCCTGACGGTCCTGGCTTCTACCCTCCTCTTGTTTCTCCTCACCCTGCTGGTTTTTGGTGTCAATCCCCTGGCAGAGGGGCAGACCATGCTGGCCGAAGCGGGCTCCCAGGCCCTGGAATTCTACCGGGGGCTGGGCATCCCTGCCGAGCAGCTGGAGCAGATGGAAAAGTATTACCTGCAGATGGTGGAGATGTTCCGTTATCTGCTGCCGGCGACCCTGCTGCTGGGCAGCAGCTTTACCACCTTCATCAATTTTTCCGTGGCCCGCCTGGTCCTGGGGAAACTGGGGGAAGATGTACCGGGCCTGCCCCCCTTTAGCACCTGGCAGTTCCCCCGGAACCTGCTTTTGGGATACCTGGTGGGGATACTCTTTGTGATGGGGGGAAACTATTATGGCCACAACCTCCTTTTGGAGATCGGCCTCAACATCCAGGTGATCTTTAATCTGGTTCTGGCCCTGGCCGGACTTTCAGTGGTCCATTACCTGCTGGGGCGGTACCGCCTGCCCAGGACCCTGATCATCCTGGCCAGCGTCATCATAATTCTCAATCCTATTTTTTTGCAGCTGGTTACCTTTCTGGGCATTGTTGACATTGCCTTTAATTTGCGCAAGCTTTAAATCCCCCAGCTTCCGGGAGGTTCTAAGCGGATGAAACAATACCGGGTCGTGCTGTCTCCAGATCAGCGCTTATTTTTAGGTGTGGTCTCTGTACTGGTCCTTTTGCTGGGATACTACAACTGGCGGATGGCCCTTTTGGGTTTCATAGTCCTGGGCAGCCTGTATTATTACAGCTGGGAAACGGCCCGCCGGCGTCGGGCGACCCTGGAGGAAAACCTCCGGTCCCTGGCCATGCAGGTGGAAACGACGGCCCAGGACATTATTTATAACCTGCCCTGGGGCCTGGCCGTCCTGGATGACCAGGGCATCGTCCGCTGGTGCAATTCCCGGCTGGTGGATATGTTCCCCGGCCGGGAGATAATCGGGGAGGGGATCTCTTCCCTTTTTCCTGGCATCAAAATGGACAGGGAACAGATGCGGCTCCAGGAAGGGGAACGCTGGTTTGACCTCTACCTGCACCGGGTCCATACCCGGAAGGGCAGGGGGAACAACCACGTCCTCTTTGTCCAGGAGATCACCCAGGTGGAGGAACGCCTGGCCCAGCGGGCCAGGGAGGCGCCCTGTGTGGGCCTGGTTCAGGTGGATAACTATGAAGAGGTCCTCCAGTCGGTGGCTTCCGAGGAGCGCCCCCTGCTGGCGGCCGCCATCGATCGGGTCCTGTCGGACTGGGCGGCGGAGAAAAAGGGCTTCCTGCAGAAATACAACCCGGATCGGTACCTGGTTCTCTTAACCTGGGAACAATTGGCCGCCAGCCGGGAAGAACGCTTTCCCATCCTGGACCGGGTCAAGGAGATCAAGATGGGCAACAAACTCCCCGTCACCTTAAGCTGCGGCTTCGGGATCGGCTCCGCCAGCCTGCAGGAACTGGGCGCCTTTGCCCGGGCCGGCCTGGACCTGGCCCTGGGCCGGGGCGGCGATCAGGTGGTGATCAGGGATCCGGAGCGCTTCCACTTCTTCGGGGGGAAAACCAAGGCCCTGGAAAAGCGGACCCAGGTCAAAGCCAGGGTCATTGCCCATGCCCTGCGGGAGCTTATGGAACAGGCCGCCCAGGTCATGATCATGAGCCACCGGAACGCCGATCTGGACAGCGTGGGAGCGGCGGCGGGGATGATCCGGGCCGCCCGCACCGTGGGCAAGGAGGCCTATATTGTCCTGGAAGATGTCAACCCGGCGGTGGAAAAGATGGTGGCCTACCTTAAGGAGCAGGGAGACTTCCGGGGGGTCTTTTTCAACGAAGCCGAGGCCCTGCGGGTGGTCAACGCCGGGACCCTGCTGGTGGTCCTGGATACCCACAAGCCTTCCCTGGTGGCGGCGCCGGCCCTGCTGGAGCGGACCAACAAGGTGGTGGTCATCGACCATCACCGCCGGGGGGAAGAATTTATTGCCGAGCCAATTCTGGTTTACCTGGAAACCTATGCCTCTTCCGCCAGCGAGCTGGTAACGGAGCTCCTCCAGTACCTGGGGGACAATGTGGAGCTGACTTCCTGGGAAGCCACCGCCCTCCTGGCCGGTATTGCCGTGGACACCAAGAGTTTCAGCTACCAGACCGGGGTCCGGACCTTTGAGGCGGCGGCCTTCCTGCGCCGCTCCGGGGCGGATCAGGAAACAATCCAGCGCTTTCTGCAGGACGACTGGGTCACCTTTATCAACCGGGCCGAGATCATAAAGGGGGCCGAAGTCTTCTACGGCAAGGTGGCCGTGGCCATGGTCCCCCAGGAGGGGGAAAAGGCCCAGCTTCTGGCGGCCCAGACGGCCGATGAGCTCCTCACCATTGAAGATTTCGCGGCATCCTTTGTCATTTACCCCATTGCCGGGGGAGCTGCCGTCAGCGCCCGTTCCACCGGCGACATTAATGTGCAGGTAATGATGGAGCAGCTGGGGGGTGGCGGTCATATGACCATTGCCGGAGCCCAGCTGGAGGGGGTGACCCCCGCCCAGGCCCGGGAAAGGGTCCTGGAGGTCATCCACGAGTACTTTGCAGAGGAGGCTGGGAAATGAAGGTCATACTCACCCAAAAGGTTAAGAAACTGGGAGAAGCGGGGGATGTGGTCAAGGTCGCCGACGGTTATGCCCGCAATTTTCTTATACCCCGGGGGCTGGCCGTGGAGGCGACGGCGGCCAACCTCAAGGAACTGGAGAAGACCAGGGAGCGCCAGGCCCAGAGGGAGGCCCGGGAGGAGGAGGAAGCCAGGGAGCTGGCCGCCCGGCTCAAGGAGCGGGTCATTGTGGTGCGGGGCAAGGCGGGAGAAGGGGGCCGCCTCTTCGGCTCCATTACGGGTCAGGACATTGCCCACGCCATAGAGGCAGAACTGGGAACCAGGGTGGACAAACGGAAAGTGGAGCTGAAGGAACCCCTGAAGGCCCTGGGGGACTACAGGGTTCCCGTCCGCCTCTATAAAGACTTTGTGGTGGAAGTAGCAGTCCAGGTGGTGGAAGAGGAAAAGTAGGCGAGAAAAGCAGGGTTCTTCCGGCAGGTTGGGGTTTCTCCGGACCCGGCGCCCAGAAAGGAGTACTAACGGACATGAAGGAATTACCGTCATCAATCATGCCAGAGACCGAAGAACAAATCGCCCGCGGGACAGGGTGGCGGCATCAGGTGACCGCCCTCTTTGGCCTATTGACCACCCTCTACGGACGGGACAAGCTCAGGCGCAGGGCCAGGGAACTGGCTGCCCTGGAATTGATGGATTCCGGCGGGCTGCCGGAGCAGCTGCTGGCCCTCCAGCGCCTGGTTTTTGAGGACGATAAAATCCAGGGGCTGCCCCGGGAGGAGGAGTTTCCCCGGATCCTGGCGGAGATAGAGGACGCCCTGGCCGACCGGCTGGCCCGCC
>DUTA01000049.1 GCA_012842325.1 Bacillota bacterium
GAGGACCTGGTGGGTGCCTTCCAGGCAGCGGCCGATGCCGCCACCGCCGCCATTGAAGGCACCAGGAACTGGATAGCCAGGAGAGGGCGCCAGTCCTTTACTGGGGAGCGCAGTATCGGCACCCTGGATCCCGGTATCGTTGCCGTGGCGACAATGCTGCAGGCCATCGTAAAGAAATTCAAGAAAAGGGAAAATTAAGGGGATTGCGGAGCCACTGCCCTCGCCAGGACGGACAAAAATAAACAAGGGGGGTAAGGCTGTGAAGAAGTTTGTTAACAATCCCGAGAACTTTGTCAAGGAGATGATCGAAGGGGTAGTATTGGCCAACCCGAATTTAAAGAGCATACCTGAGTACAATATTGTCTACCGGGCCGATATGCCCAGAAACGACAAGGTCTCCATCATCCAAGGTTCCGGGAGCGGCCACGAGCCGGCCCACATCATGCTGGTGGGTAGAGGCATGCTGGATGCGGCTTGCCCGGGGAACGTATTCTCGGCCCCGCCCATGGAGTATGTCCTGGAGTGCACCAAGCTCATGAAGTCCGACATGGGCGTCCTGTACATCATCAACAACTACCAGGGTGACCGCATGGCCTGGGACATGGCCAGGGAAATGGCCGAAATGGAAGGGATCAAGATCGGTGTGGTCATCGTTGACGACGACGTGGCTGTTACCGACAGCACCTTCACCGTGGGTCGCCGGGGTGTTGCAGGTAACTTCTTTGTGATCAAGGCCGTCGGGGCCGCCGCCGAAAGGGGCGCCACCCTGGAAGAGCTGGTGGAGCTGGGCAAGAAGGTGAACAGCAATGTCCGCACCATGGGCGTTGCCCTGACCTCCTGCACGCCGCCGGCAAAGGGCAAACCAATATTTGAAATTGGCGAGGACGAGATGGAAGTCGGCGTCGGCATCCATGGCGAGCCCGGCCGGAGACGGGACAAAATTAAGCCGGCCGATGAGATCGTGGACGAGGTTTACAAGGCGGTGCGGGATGACCTGCCCTTCAAAGGGGGAGACCGGGTGGCCTTGATGATCAACGGCCTGGGCGGCACCCCCATTTCCGAGCTCTACCTCCTCTACAGGGCCGCTCACCTGCGCTGCCAGGACGATGGCCTGACCGTTGTCCGCAGCTATGTCGGCAACTACTGCACCTCCCTGGAAATGGCCGGATTCTCCCTGACCCTCCTCAGGCTGGACGACGAGATCGAGGACCTGCTGGCTGCTCCAGCGGAAATACCCATCCGGGTCTTCTGACAATTTACCTTCCGGACGTACCCTCCTCAGATAATTGCAGGACTGAACAGCGGGGCCGGGCACCCTTAGCGGGTGTTAAGGCCCCGCTGTCCTGTATGCCCTTTCGTTGTTGCCCAGCCGTCCCTTTCCCCCTGCCCTCGCCTGTCTATTTCAGGGGAAGCCCCGGCCAAAGGATACTTGCATGTCGAATATTTGTGGGGTAGAATTAAATAATAAGAGGTAACAATTGCATAATTGAGAGCAATCTCCGATCCTGCCTACCCTAATGGCAAAAAGCCTATGGGTGCAGGACGCTAGGGCGCATTGGAAACGGTGCTGCCTCCCGGTAGTTTGGAAAGGAGATGGCGCAAGCTGGAAGCTAATACCCCACAACGTCTTCTCCTGAGACGTTTTCTTTTTGCCTTGGCCGGGGGGAGAAAGGATGTTTTTTGACTAACCGATAGCTTGCAGGTCAGAAAGGGGTGCTGGCGTCTTGGTGGTCAACGGGAAGGGGTATTTATACCGGTGCTTCCTGCTTTTTGTGTGTCTCATTTCTCTGCTTGGTCTTCTGCCGGCGTCTGCCCTGGCTGCGGGTGGCGATCTGGTCATAACGGGACCCGGTCTGAAGGGCCCCGGGATCGTCGTTACCCGGGAACAGCTGGAAGGGCGGGCGCCTCTTTTTTTGCCGGACGGTACAGAGGTACAACAACATGATGAATGGTACAGCTCCATCAACACCTGGCCCAGCAAGATCTGGTACCGGGGGCAGGGAATCCGGCTGCGGGATCTTCTCCAGGCCGCCGGTGGCCTCAGGGAGGAAGCCACCCTGATCCGCTTCACCTCCGCCGATGGTTTTCGGGTGACCTTTACCGTCCGGGAACTCCTGGAGGAACCGGCCTACCGCTTCCCCTATTTCATGGATTCCGGTTTGGCCGGCCACCTGCCCGGTGACACCAGCGGGGCGGTGCCGGTTGAGCCCATCCTCGCCCACCGGAGTTTTTCCGCCCACACCAAAGAGGAGATCCGGGATGCAGGGAGATTCAGCAGCGCCGCTGCCTACCATCTCCTCTTCGGACAGCGGGCGGTAACCCAGCAGAACAATGCCCGCTTTGCCAAATACGTAACCGGAATCGAGGTCCTGACGGATCCGGTGGAAAAATGGGAACCGCCCAGGGCCGTGCCGCCCCCGGGGGAAGTGCCGCCGGGAACCCTGGTGAGGCTTTACTCCCCCCTGGGTGATGAAGACAAGGTCCACTATACCCTGGACGGCAGTGATCCGACCATAGAGAGTCCCATGTACAACCTGGTAGCCAGCCGCTGGTGGTCCTCCCGGGGCGAGGAGGCGGTGGACGCCATCAACCGGCCCATCGAGATCAGGGGAGACACCACCATCAAGGCCAAAACCATTGGCCCCGGCAAGGCCGACAGTGAAGTGGTCATCTTCACCTACAGGGTCCGGGCCGGGGAAGGGGCCGGAACGGGGGACAGCCGGGAGAAAACCCGGGACAAGCCTGCCCCCATCCCGGTGCTGCCTGTGGCGGCGGCCTACCTGCTCCTCGGTTGCTGCGGCCTTGGCTGGGGGCGGTGAAAATGGGGCTGCTGCCGGGAAAGATGCAATACAGAAGAGGTCAACCCCGGGCGGTTGTGCCGGGCCTGCTGTTCCTGACCCTGGCCTTTGCCCTCTTGGTCCCTCTGCCTGCTGAAGCAGCAGCTGCCCTGGAGGTAACGGGCGAAGGGGTGACAGCACCGGTGGAATTGACCCTGGCCGAGCTGGAGGCTATGGAGCAGTACCAGCATGTTTACAGTGCCATCAACACCTATCCCACCAAGCAGTGGTACATAGCCCGGGGGGTCAAACTGCGGCACCTCTTGGACCTGGCGGGGATCAAGGATGAGGCAACTCTGATCCGCTTTTACTCCCGGGACGGCTATGATGTGACCTTCACGGTGAAGGAACTCCTGGAGGATAAGCGCTACTATTTCCCCGGTTTGATGGAGAATCACCCCAGCGACGGGAGCATTCCCGGTTCCCCTGAAGGGGCTGTGGAGGTAGAGCCCATTGTGGCCTTGGCCAGTGCCGAGGGGAGTACCGATCCGGCGGCCCTGAACGATAAGGATATTCCCCTGTTGGTCCTGGGCCAGCGGGCGGTCACGGAACAGACCAGCACCCTTTTTGTAAAACATCTGAATAAAATTGAAGTTCTCACGACGAAACCGGAACAATGGGACGTACCCAGGATAAACGTTCCCGCTGGCTCTGCCCTGCCCCCGGGGACAGGGCTGGTTTTGAGCAATAAAAAGTCCGATGTGGACAAGATCCACTACACTACCGACGGCAGCACTCCCACGGTCAACAGCCCCATCTTCAACTGGAGTGCCAGCCGCTGGTGGCCCCTGCGGGGGGATCTGGAGGAGGTCAATGCGCCCATCCGGATTACAAAAGACATGATCAAGAGGGGGGAAGACGGCCGGGAATACATTGTCATCAAGGCCAGGACCATCGGCCCCGGCAAGGAGGACAGCGAGGTGGCCACCTTTATCTTTACCCTGGATCCCGCCGCCCCCGATCCGACCCGGGAGCCGGGGGGGCCGGTGACAGGGCTGTCCCTGGACCGGACCCGCCTGGAACTTCCCGTGGGCGGTACCTACCAGCTGGAGGCCATGGTGGAACCCTATAATGCCCGGGAGAAGGGGGTGACCTGGCGCTCCAGCGACACCAGGGTGGCCACGGTGGACAACCGGGGCCTGGTAACGGTGGTCGGCCCCGGCACGGCCGTCATCACGGCGGAGACGGTAGACGGCAGTTTCACGGCCACCTGTGTGGTCAACGGACCCGCGGGGGAAGGGGAGGATGACCAGGTCGCCCTGGGGGAGGAAATTCCGCCGCCGGAAGAGCGGAGGGCGGAGGCCAACCCCGGGGCCGGGGAGGAGATTGCCCCTTCAGCTGAGGAGGTGGGAGAACCAGAAGAGGAGGAGACAGCAGTTCCTGCCGTGCCCGAGGGCAGGGAGCAGTACCTGGCAGAGAAAAAAGACCTGGAAGATTCTGTTCCGGAGGAAGGAGGGGACTATCAGGGGACTTCTTCCCAGGTTCAGGTCTTTGAGCTGTTTTTGGCCAAGCCCCTGTCGTTGCCAGTGGAGAGGAGGGAGCTGGAACTGCAGACAGCAATTGTTTTCATCCTCTTCCTTCTCTCCGGCGCCGTGAAAAAGTACCTAGAATATGCAAAGGAGTCATAAGCAAATGATACTGGCACCTTTAAAGGATGTGCTTCATGTCATTGCTTCCGCCCTGCTGATACCTACCATTGTCATCCTCCTCCTGCTCCTCGCTGCGGCGGCAGTGGAGCTGGGGGGGCTTCTGGTGGAGGTCCTGCTGGAAAGGCGCCGGGTAAAAGTGGATGTGGCGGAACTGCTGGCTGCCTTTCAGGGGAAGGGGGCCGCTGCTATCCGGGAAGAGATCGGACAGAGCCGCCTCCCCCGCCGCCAGAAGGAGACCCTGGGAGAACTGGTGGGACACAGCCACCTGCCGGCCCCTTCCCTGCGGGCCCTGGCCCGCCGCCTCCTGGACCGGGAGGAACGCCACTATGCCCGGATAACGGACAGGACGGACCTGGTGGCCCGCCTGGCGCCCATGTTCGGCTTGATGGGGACCTTGATCCCCCTGGGGCCGGGTTTAATCGCCCTGGGACAGGGAGACACCAGGGCCCTGGCCGATTCCCTCCTCATCGCCTTCGATACCACCGTTGCCGGCCTGGCTGCCGCCGGTGTCGCCTACAGCATTTCCCGGCTGCGCAAGAGGTGGTATGGAGATTATCTGAGCATCCTTGAAGCCCTGCTGGTGGGCCTGCTGGAGGTGTTTGCCCGTGGACGGGGGACTGAGGAAGAGGAGAAGGAACCCCTTTGAAGTGGCGGATGACGTCAACCCCCTGGATGGTGTGGCCAATATTGCCGATGCCATGCTGGCCTTTTCCTGCGGCCTGCTCCTGGCCCTGGCCATTTATTGGAATATCGACCTGGGTCCGACGGGGGAGCGCATCGACGTGACCCGGGGCCGGGAAGTGACCGAGGTCCCGGAAATCCGGGAGGATCTCATCGAAACCAGGGACCGGGGCAAACTTTACGAGCGGGTGGGCACCGTTTACCGGGACCCGGAGACGGGGCAGCTCTTTATGTTGACAGATGACAATTGACAGTGGACAGTTGACAATTATTGATCTCCGTTGTCGCCTACAGGGGACTGTAGCCCTTGATAACGATGATAGTGACAGTTGGATGAGCCGAAACTCCATTAACAGTTGAGA
>DUTA01000050.1 GCA_012842325.1 Bacillota bacterium
CAGTCCCCTTTCCTCATCGGCTAGGGCCCGCTGCAGGATGGTCAGGATGTCCTCTTCCGAGAGGGGCTGAAAGGCAAAGAGGCGGGAACGGGAGAGTAGGGGAGGGATCACTTCAAACATGGGGTTTTCCGTTGTCGCCCCGATGAGGATTACCGTCCCTTCCTCCACATAGGGCAGGAGGGCGTCCTGCTGGGCCTTGTTGAAGCGATGGATTTCATCAATGAACAGGATGGTCCGCTGGTTTCGAAAAGCCAGGTTTTCCTCGGCCAGGTTGATCACCTTGCGGATGTCGGCAATTCCGGCCATTACTGCATTGAGCTGTTGAAAATCGGCCCGGGTGGTTCCGGCAATAATCCGGGCCAGGGCCGTCTTGCCCGTCCCGGGGGGGCCGTAGAAGATCAGGGAGGTCAGCCGATCGGCCTCAATGGCCCGATAGAGGAGCTTGCCCGGGGCCAGGATATGTTCCTGGCCCACAAATTCGGCCAGGGTGCGGGGCCGCATCCGCCGCGCCAGGGGCGCCTTGTCGGTCAGGGACCGGCGGGAACCGTATTGGATAAGATCCAAATTACTCACCGCCTCCGGTAATGGTACGCTGTTTTGCCAGCTAATTAAATTGTAATGGATCCGGGAGCAGGGGGCAATTGCTTTCGGCCGTGGCAGGGCCAGGAATATGGCGGGGTGAAGGGTGGGAAAAATAAGTCCGAGATAGTTGACAGGAATACTAGGGTATGCTATTCTAAACTTGCAAAAACCAAGTGGAATAGTAGGAATTAAAAAGGAGGGAGGGAGCCCGGCATGCGCTTTTCTACCAGGGGTCGCTATGGACTCAAAGCGATGTTCGTCCTGGCCCAGCATTATGGAAAGGGCCCCTTACCGTTAAAACAGGTGGCAGAGAATCAGGGCATATCGGAAGCATACCTGGAGCAGCTGATTGGGGAATTGCGCAAATCTGGCTTGGTTAAAAGTGTACGGGGAGCCCAGGGTGGATACCTCTTGGGGAAAGCGCCGGAAAAAATTACAGTGGGTGATATAATCAGGGTTCTGGAGGGCCCGATAGCGCCGGCAGATTGTGTTGTCGCCGATGATGCAGATATCTGTGATCAGGCCGACAGGTGTGTAACCAGATTGATATGGGAGCGGGTTCGGGACAGTGTCAGTGAGGTCCTTGATAGTGTATCCCTGGCCGATATGCTTGCCCAGGCCAGTGAGATCCAGGGTGGATCACCCCAGTGCCAACCAATTTCCCAGTGAAGGAGTGGAGAAAATGAAAACTATTTACCTGGATCATGCCGCGACAACCCCGGTTCATCCCCGGGTATTGGAAAGGATGTTGCCCTATCTCAAGGACCAGTACGGTAATCCTTCCAGTGTCTATCGTTTGGGCCGGGAGGCGAAAAAGGCCATCGAAGATGCCAGGGAAAAGGTTGCCCAGCTCATCGGTGCTGAGCCCCGGGAGATCGTGTTCACCAGTGGGGGTACTGAATCTGACAACATAGCTCTGCAGGGAGTAGCCCGGGCCAATCGGGCCCGGGGAAGACACATCATCACCTCCAGCATTGAGCACCATGCCATTTTGCACACCGCCGAGGCTTTGGAGAAAGAGGGGTTTGAGGTCACCTACCTGCCGGTGGACAAGTATGGGCTGGTAAGCATAGCGGATCTGGAGGCCGCCATTCGCGAGGATACCATCCTCATCAGCATTATGTATGCCAATAATGAGGTGGGAACAATCCAGCCCATCCGGGAGATAGGCCGGGTGGCCAGGGAACACGGCATCATTTTTCATACCGATGCCGTCCAGGCCGTGGGATATGTGCCCATTGATGTCAACAGGGATAACATAGATCTCCTGTCCCTCTCGGGACACAAACTGTACGGCCCCAAGGGCATCGGCGCCCTCTATATCCGGAAAGGGACCCGGATGGCGCCCTTGATGGGGGGCGGCAGCCAGGAAAGGAAATGGCGCCCGGGGACGGAAAATGTACCGGGTATTGTTGGCCTGGGTGAGGCTGCTGCTTTAACCGGGGAGAACATGGAGGAACGGGCAGGGAAGCTGCGCCGCCTGCGGGACATGCTGATTGAAGGAGTACTGGAGCGGATTGACCATGTCCGGCTCAACGGGCATCCCCAACAGAGATTGCCCGGCAATGCCCATTTTGCCTTTGAGTTTATCGAAGGGGAATCCCTCCTCTTGAATCTTGACCTGGAGGGGATTGCCGCCTCGAGCGGCTCGGCCTGTACCTCAGGTTCCCTGGAACCCTCCCATGTCCTGTTGGCCATGGGGATACCCCATGAGATCGCCCATGGCTCCCTGCGGCTGACCCTGGGTGAGGACAATACCGAGGAAGATATAAAACGGGTCCTGGAGGTACTGCCACCCATTGTGCAGAAACTGCGGGATATGTCTCCCCTTTATCGGGAAAGAGTTGAATAAATATTGCAGGAAAGGAGGACGGGAAATGTACAGTGACAAGGTAATGGAACATTTCATGAACCCCAGGAATATCGGCGAGATTGAAAAACCCGACGGGGTTGGACAGGTGGGAAACCCCCGTTGTGGCGATATCATGAAGATCACCATCAAGGTGGAAGATAACAGGATTACCGATGTCAAATTTAAAACCTTTGGCTGTGCCGCAGCCATAGCTACCAGCAGCATGATTACAGAAATGGCCAAAGGGAAAACTATTGAAGAAGCATTGCAGTTGACCAATGAGTCCGTCGCCGAGGCCCTGGATGGCCTGCCGCCGGTAAAGATGCATTGTTCCAATCTGGCGGCCGATGCCCTCCATGCTGCCATCAGGGATTACCAGCAGCGGGTGGGAGCTTCCCAGTAGGTAGGTGATGGTATGGCCAGGAAAGATAGGGTTGTGGTGGCAATGAGCGGCGGGGTGGACAG
>DUTA01000051.1 GCA_012842325.1 Bacillota bacterium
GGAATGCTCGAGCTTGAGACTTTGCTGGAGGATACGAAGAATAAACTCAGCAAGAAGTTTGCCGGACGGCCTAAGATCGTGGAAGGCAATATTAATGCCATCAAGAAGGCCTACCAGGAGGTGAAGGGAGAATGACCGCAAAGGGTTGGCGTGACACTGTCCCCGGCGGCTGGATTAAAGAAGCCGGGAATGCCCTGGAATACAAGACGGGGAACTGGCGTTCCATCGGGCCTGTCTTTATTCCGGAAAATTGCATTAATTGCCTGTTCTGCTGGGCCTTTTGCCCTGATGACGCCATCATGGTTAAGGACGGCAAAATGGTGGGCGTCAATTATGACTACTGCAAGGGCTGCGGGATCTGTGCCCGGGAATGCCCGGCCAAGAATAAGGCCCTCGTGATGGGTGAAGAAGGATAGGAAGGGAGGAATGGGGGATGGCCCAAAAAGTCGCCATAACTGGTAATGAGGCGGTAGCCCTGGCCATGAAGCAGATAAACCCCGACGTGGTCGCGGCTTACCCCATTACGCCTCAGACGGAAATTGTCCAGATTTTTTCCACCTATGTCAGTAACGGCCTTGTCGATACGGAATTTGTCACCGTGGAGAGCGAGCACAGCGCCATGAGCGCTTCGGTGGGAGCAGCCGCCGCTGGAGCCCGGGCCATGACGGCAACCTCGGCCAATGGCCTGGCCCTGATGTGGGAGGTAGTTTACATTGCCGCTTCTAACCGGCTGCCCATCGTGATGCCGGTGGTAAACCGAGCCCTCAGCGGGCCCATCAACATTCACTGTGACCACAGCGATGCCATGGGCGCCAGGGATTCGGGCTGGATTCAGCTCTGGTCGGAAAACACCCAGGAAGCCTACGACAACATGATTCAGGCGGTGCGGATTGCCGAGCATCCCCAGGTCCAGCTGCCGGTAATGGTGTGCCTCGACGGTTTCATCATCAGTCATGCGATGGAAAACGCCGAAGTGCTGCCCGACGAAGTAGTGCGGGAATTTATCGGTGAGTATGTGCCCCAGAAGACCCTCCTGGATAAGGAGCACCCGGTAACCGCCGGTCCCCTGGCCTTTACCGATTCCTACTTTGAATTCAAGCGGGCCCAGGCCGAAGCCATGCTCCAGGCCAAGCCCCATATCCTTGAAGTGGCCAGGGAGTTTGCCAAGATCAGCGGGCGCCAATACGGCCTCTTTGAAGCCTACAAGCTGGAAGATGCCGAAATCGGCATCGTTGTCCTCGGCTCGACGGCGGGAACGGCCAAGAACGTCGTCGACAAGCTCCGGGCTCAGGGGGTTAAGGCCGGTCTCCTCAAGCTCCGGGTCTTCCGGCCCTTCCCGGCGGAAGAACTGGCCGCCGCCCTGGGTCACCTGAAGGCCCTGGCGGTGATGGACCGGGCCGATTCCTTCAACGCTTTCTCCGGGCCCCTCTATGCCGAGACGGCAGCAGCCATGTACGACAGCGGCGCCCAGACCAAGATGGTCAACTACATTTACGGCCTTGGCGGCCGCGACGTTGGCCTGGACGATATCGAGAAGGTTTATGGGCACCTGGCCCGGATTGCCGAGAGCGGCAAGGTGGACCAGCGGCTCAACTACCTGGGTGTCAGGGAATAGGAGGTGAAGACAGTGGCAACTTTACGGGAACTTGCCAAGGAAGATCTCTTTCTCAGCAGTGGACACAGGATGTGCGCCGGCTGTGTGGCACCGGTAGTGGTGCGGATGATGAGCATGGCCGCCCGGGGCCGCAACGTGGTTGTTGGTAATGCCACCGGCTGTCTGGAAGTGGCGACCACCATCTATCCCTACACGGCCTGGAAGTGTTCCTGGATTCACAACGCCTTTGAGAACGCTGCCGCCACCATCAGCGGCGTGGAAGCTGCCTACAAGGCCCTGAAGCGCAAGGGCAAAGTAGAGGATGACTATAAATTCATCGCCTTCGGCGGCGACGGCGGCACCTATGACATCGGACTCCAGTCCCTTTCCGGCGCCATGGAGCGGGGACATGACATTGTCTATGTCTGCTACGACAACGGCGCCTATATG
The DNA here is from genome assembly GCA_012842325.1 of Bacillota bacterium. GTDB lineage: Bacteria > Bacillota > DTU030 > DTU030 > DTU030 > DTU030. The sequence continues at coordinate 2,045 of DUTA01000051.1, forward strand.
AACACCGGGATCCAGCGTTCCGGTGCGACCCCGAAATTCGCCGATACCACCACCAGCCCGGCCGGGAAGGTGGTTCCGGGGAAAACCCAGTGGCGCAAAGACCTGACCGCCATCATGGTTGCCCACAATATCCCCTACGCGGCCCAGGTTGCTCCCAGCCACTGGCGGGATTTTGTCACCAAGGCGGAAAAGGCCATCGACGTGGACGGGCCGGCCTTCATCAACGCCCTGGCTCCCTGCCCCCGGGGCTGGCGCTACGATACCGCCGATGGCATCGAAATGTGCCGCCTGGCCGTGGATACCTGCATCTGGCCCCTCTATGAGGTTGAGAACGGCGTATGGAAACTGACCTACAAGCCCAAGGAGAAGCGGCCCGTGGCCGATTTCCTGAAAGCCCAGGGACGTTTCCGCCACCTGACCGACGATATGATCCAGGAATTCCAGGAGCAGGTAGACCGGGATTGGGAAGCTCTGCTGAAGCGCTGCGGCGAAGCCTAAAGATAGAACCCCGCCCTCACCGGGCGGGGTTTTCTTGTGCCCTTCCTGAACAGAATTGCTGGCTTTCCCATATAATATTCCGGGTGTAATCTTTTTGGTTTGGGGCAGGAACTTTCGGGAAAAACTAGAAACAACTGGAAGGAAGAAAAACAAGGGGAGATGGTGGAAAAAATGTCCGGCACAGAACCGGTTTCCTGCCTTATCTGTAACGGCGACGGCCCCGGTCTGGCGATACGGGGGAAGTGTATCTGCAGCCGCTGTGAAGAACTGCTCCTCACCCTGCCGGTGGGCAACGGCCTCTATGAATACTGCAAGGAGAGGGTCAAGCTCATCTGGGCCGAGCCCAATGCCCTGGTACTGTACCAGTAGATAAAAGGGGCGGTGCTTCCGGGAGGGGCGAGGGGACCCTCTTTTTTTTCTAAAGGGCAACTGTCCCCCAGGGGATTGTCCCCGCCAACCGCTGCCCAATGTGACCTTCTAAACCTGCTGCTGTTTTACTTTACACTCCGTAAAGGTTATAATTGAGGTAGATAACTGCGAGGGGAGGGCCGGTGATATGGACCAGCGGGAAGCCCCCCTGGTGGCCGCCCTGGCCGCTTACCGGGAAAGGGGACTGCTGCCCTTTCATACCCCGGGCCACAAAGGGGGACGGGCTGCCCCGCCCCCCCTGGACACCCTCTGGGGCCCGGGCCTGTGGCAGATGGATCTGACGGAAGTCCCCGGCCTGGACGACCTCCATGCCCCCCGGGGCGCCATCAAAAGGGCCCAGGAACTGGCCGCCCGGGCCTTTGGGGCCGAGGAGAGCTTTTTCCTCGTCAACGGCAGTAGCGCCGGGATCATGGCCATGCTTGGGGCTGTCTGCAATCCCGGCGACGAGATCATAGTGCCCCGGAACTGCCACCGTTCGGTGACGGCCGGCCTGATCCTGAGCGGGGCCGTGCCGGTCTACCTGCCGCCGCCTGTTCTGCCTTCCTTTGGCATCCCCCTGGGGATCAGGGCCCGGGATGTGGAAGAGGCCCTGGAAAAACATCCCCGGGCTAAGGCTGTTTTGGTCGTCACCCCTTCTTATTACGGCATCTGCAGCGATCTGGCACCCATCGCCTCCGCAGCCCACAGCCGGGATATCCCCCTGCTGGTGGACGGGGCCCACGGCCCCCACCTGGGCTTTCACCCCGCCCTCCCGGCAGGGGCCCTGGCCGCCGGTGCCGATCTGGTGGTGCACAGCACCCACAAAGTGCTGACTTCCCTGACCCAGAGTTCCCTGCTCCACCGGCAGGGAAGGCGGATAGACCGGGAGCGGCTGGCCCACATGCTCCGGCTGGTGCAGACCAGCAGCCCCTCCTACCTCCTGATGGCCTCCCTCGATGCCTGCCGCCGGCAGCTGGCCCTCGAGGGCCGGATGCTTCTCGACCGGCTCCTGGCCCTGGCCCGGGAGGTGCGGGAAAGGATTGGTACCCTGCCGGGCCTGGCGGTGCTGGGCCCGGAGGACCTGTGCCGGGATTTTGCCCTGGACCCCACCAGGCTGACGGTCAATGTCCAGGGGGCAGGCTTTGGCGGGCCTGAGGCGGCCGCCTTCCTGCGGGAGCAGGGGGTGCAGCCGGAAATGGCCGATCCGGCCAATGTGGTCTTCATCTTAACGGTGGGCGATGATGCCGCCACGGCGGAAGGCCTCGTCGGGGCCCTGGCCGCCCTGGCGGCCGCCCGGAAGCCCGGCCGGGGAAGCCGGAAGGTGCCGGAAGCCCTGCCCCTGCCGCCCCTAAGGCTCCCGCCCCGGGAAGCGGTCTTTGCCCCCCGGGAAAGGGTGCCCCTGGCCCGGGCCAGAAACCGCATCGCCGGGGAAGAAATAGTTCCCTACCCGCCGGGCATTCCCCTCTTGAACCCGGGGGAAGAGATAACCCCGGAGGTCATAGAGGCTTTTGCCGAACTGCGGGCGGCGGGGGTAGAATTCCAGGGCCTGGCGGACCCGGCAGGGGCAGAAATTGCCGTCTTAAAGCTTTAGGGGAAGGCAGAGAACGGAGAGGAAGAAATGAAGGGACTTTTTCTTACCATAGAGGGATTGGACGGGGCCGGGAAAACCACCCAGGTGAAGCTCCTCCAGGAGTGGTTTCGCAAACAGGGTTACGACCCCCTCTTCACCCGGGAACCGGGGGGAACCAGGGCGGGTGATGCCATCCGGAATCTCCTCCTCAACCGGGAATACACCGGCCTGGTTCCCGTGGCCGAAGCCCTGCTGTACGCGGCCTCCCGGGCCCAGCTGGTGGCCGAGGTGATCAGGCCGGCCCTGGCCCGGGGCCGCCTGGTGGTCTGCGACCGCTTTGTCGATTCCAGCATTGCCTACCAGGCCTACGGCCGGGGGCTGCCCCGGGCTTTTGTCGAGGAAATCAACCGGCAGGCCACCGGCGGGCTCAAGCCCCGGCTGACCATCCTTTTGGATCTGGAGCCGGACCTGAGGGAAGAGCGCCTCAGGGGACAGGGTCGGCAGGCCTGGGACCGGCTGGAGGCCGAGACCGGGGACTTCTACACCCGGGTGCGGGAAGGTTACCTGGCCTTGGCCCGGGAAAACCGGGACCGGATCAAGGTGATACCGGCCCGGCAGTCCATTGAGGAGGTTCACCGGCAGGTACTGGAACATATCACCAAAATCCTGTAGGAGGGTGGGAGGTGTTCCGGGATGAAATTGCTCCTGACCGTGGTCCAGGATCAGGATGCCCCTCCCCTGCTGGAGGCACTGATTAAGGAGAATTACCGGGTAACGAAGCTGGCCAGCACGGGGGGTTTTCTCCAGGCGGGCAACACCACCCTGCTGGTGGGCATCGAAGATGAGCAGGTGGAGGAGGTCATTGCCATAATAAAAGAAAAATGCCGGAAACGGCAGAAGACCGTAACTCCCGTACCGCCCCTGGGAGGGACCGGGGAGACCTTTGCTCCCTTTCCCGTGACGGTGACGGTCGGCGGGGCGGCCATCTTTGTCATCGATGTGGAGCGCTTTATCCGGGTTTAGGGGGTACAAAAGACCATGCCCTTTGCCGATCTTGTGGGACAGGACCTGGCCGTAAGCTGCCTGGAAAGGAGCCTGGACCGGGGGCGAATAGCCCACGCTTACCTCTTTGCCGGCCCCGATGGGGTGGGGAAGGAAAAGGCGGCCCTGGCCCTGGCCCAGGCCTTAAACTGTCCGGAGGCCTCCCCCGCCCCCTGCGGCAGCTGTTCCACCTGCCGCCGCATCGGGGAAGGCCTGCATCCCGATGTGCGGCGGGTGGCCCCGGCCGGGAACAGCATAAAAATTGACCAGATCCGGGCCCTGGGGCAGGAAGCCTATTACCGGCCCCTGGAGGGGCGCCGGAAGGTATATCTCATTGCCGAAGCGCACAAAATGACGGAAGAAGCGGCCAACAGTTTCCTGCGCCTGCTGGAGGAGCCGCCTCCCTATGCCCTTTTTATTTTACTCACATCCCAGCCCGACAGCCTCTTGCCCACCATCCTGTCCCGCTGCCAGCTGGTGCCCTTTTTTCCCCTCCCCCTGTCCCTGCTCCGGGACAAACTGGAGAGGGAACTGGGCCTGGCCCGGGAACGGGCGGTGCTGGTGGCGGCCCTGGCGGGGGGCTCCTGGGAGCGGGCCC
>DUTA01000052.1 GCA_012842325.1 Bacillota bacterium
GGCGGGTCGTGCGGGGCGAACTTCCCCAGGTGGAAACTGCGGTGCGGACGGAAGCGGTAGCGGAAAATGGCATCCTCAAGTTTAGACTGCCGCCCATGCCCGAGAAGTACCAGACCTCCTTTGTCCTGATGGCCAAGACAGCCATTGTCGCCTACGCCGCCGTTTCCCTGGCCAATGCCATTCCCGGCACACCCATTCACCCCTATGTTATGACCCTGATCTTCGGTATCATCGCCGGCGAACTTGGTCTATTGGAAAAGGATATCCTCACCAAGGCCAACGCCTTCGGTTTGGCTATCCTGTCCCTGATGGCCATCATCATGACCAGCCTGAACAAGGCTACCCCGGAAATGCTGGCCGGCCTTCTGGCACCCCTGGCCGGAACCCTGGTTCTGGGAGCCATCGGTATCTTTATCGCCTCTTCCATAACGGGTCGCTTCCTGGGGCTCACCCCGGAAATGGCTTCTGCCATTGGCCTCTCTGCCCTCTTCGGCTTCCCCGGCACCTTCATCCTCTCCCATGAGGCTGCCAAGGCCATTGCCACCAATGAAGAGGAGCGGAAGAAAATTCTCGATCACATCCTGCCCAAAATGCTGGTCGCCGGCTTTGTCACTGTCACCATCGCCTCCGTTATTATGGCCGGTTTCTTTGCCAACTGGCTGTAGGATGATAAAGGAAAATGTAGTATAATGACATATGAAAAGAAAACCTTTCGGGCAGCCCTTCCTCCCTGGAGGGCTGTCCCTATTAAAATTAAATACAGCAAAGGAGTGCTACCCTATGATAGTATTGCAAGGCATGCTGCTCATCGACGGCAGCGGAAGGGAACCTGTGGAAAATGCCGTGGTGGTTTTGGAAGGGGATAAAATCAAGGCGGTGGGCCGGGCAGGGGAAGTGGATACTGCCGGCGCTGCCGAGATAATTGATCTTACAGGCAAAACCCTCCTGCCCGGCCTCATCGACTGCCACGTCCACATCTGCATGGATCCCGTCGCAGACCCCTTTGCCGCCCTGGTCGGGGATTCCGATGCCACGACCGCCTTTAAAGCCGCCCGTAATGCCCTCCGGACCCTGAAAGGAGGCGTCACCACCATCCGGGATATGGGGGGCAAAAATCACATCGACCTGGACCTGCGGGATGCCATCAACCGGGGAATTGTCCAGGGACCCAGAATCCTGGCCAGCGGCAGGCTGATCACCATGACCGGCGGCCACGGCTGGATGATTGGCCGGGAAGTTGACGGGCCCGACGAGGCCCGGAAGGGCGCCCGGGAGGAAATCAAGGCGGGGGTTGACGTCATCAAGATCATGGCCACCGGCGGGGTAATGACCCCCGGGGTCGAACCCGGCTCCCCCCAGCTGACCGAGGAAGAGATGCGGGCTGCCATCGAAGAGGCCAAAAAGGCGGGCAAAATCACGGCCTCCCATGCCCAGGGCCTGACGGGCATCAAGAATGCCATCCGGGCTGGAATCGGTTCCATCGAGCACGGGATCTATCTCGACCAGGAGGCCTGTGAGATGATGATCGAAAACGATGTCTACCTTGTCCCCACCCTCTCGGCCCCCTACTGGATTGTGACCAAGGGCCGGGAGGCCGGCATCCCCGAATATGCCGTCGCCAAGACGGAAAGGGTTATTGAAACCCACAACGCCAGTTTCCGCCTGGCCCTGAAGATGGGGGTCAAGATCGCCATGGGGACCGATGCCAGCACCCCCTTCAATGAGCACGGCAAAAACTCCTCTGAATTGAAGCTGATGGTGCAGGAGGGAATGACCCCCATGCAGGCCATCCTGGCGGCGACGAAAAACGGCGCCGAGCTCCTGGGCCTCAGCGACCAAATTGGGACCGTGGAGCCGGGCAAGCAGGCCGACCTCCTGGTAATAGACGGCAACCCCCTGGAGGACATCGAGACCATCGACAATGTCCACCTGGTCTTCAAGGGGGGCAAAGTCGTCCGTTAAGGAATTGACCCCGGGTAAGGGTATTACCCGGGGTTGTCTTTTCTAGAACATTGTCCCTTGCCCACCCCTCTTCAGCGGTGGGAAAATCTTTGACTGCAAGTAGGGTTTTAACAGGGCGGCAACGAAATAGAATTCAGGTCTGGAAGCAGGATTGGGAATAGCCAGGAAGGGGTAGCGAGGAGACATGAAGGTTGGCTATAAAATCTGGATTGAAGATGACAGGGGGAATCAGCTGATAGGCGAAGGGCTGGAGCAACTGCTCCTGGCCGTGGCGGAGACGGGCTCCATCAACAAAGCTGCCGGGAAGCTCCGGATGTCCTATCGTACCGCCTGGGCCAGAATAAGGAAGGCAGAAAAGCGCCTGGGCTGCCTGCTGGTCGCCAAACAGGTCGGAGGTACCAGGGGCGGCGGTTCCCGGCTCACGGAAGAGGGTTACCGGCTGCTGGAAAGCTTTGCCGAATTCCACCGGGCAGCCGGGAAGGAAATTGAGACTCTGTTCCAGGAATCCTTCCTCCACCTTCTCCAATCCCAGTCTTAGAAAGACAGGTCCCCGGCCGGGCCAAAAAAACACCGGGCTTTTTCTACCCGGTGTTTTTATACTGTACTCCCACAGTTACGAGCGCAGGAGGGAACCCACCACCGTTTTGCTGCTGGACAGGGCCAGACTGAAGATGCTCTTGTTGCGCTGGAAAATCTCCTCCAGGGCGGCCAGAACCTGGTCGACCTGCTCTTTGGTGACGATGAGGGGTGGTTCCAGGCGGATCACGTTGGGGTTGTTCAGGGTGTAGGCGGTGATGATCCGGTGCCTGTTCCGGAGCTCCCCGGCCACCAGGGCCCCCGAGTATTCCTGGGCAAACTTGTTGGCCAGGCCCCCGGTCAGGCGGTCAACCAGCCCCCCCTTGGGCTGCCTGAACTCAAGGCCGATAAAGAGCCCCCGGCCCCGGACCTCCTGGACGATGGGGTACCGTTCCTGCAGGGTCTTCAATTTCTCCAGGAAATAGGTCCCGACGGTGGCGGCATTTTCCCAGAGCTTTTCCTTCAGGATGGTATCGATGACGGCCAGCCCGGCGGCGCAGGCCCGGGTGTTGCCCCCGAAGGTGGAGGTGTGGAGGGTGGATTTTTCCATGCTGCCGTAGGCCTTGTTCCAGACCGCCGGGGTGGTGATAAAGGCCCCGATGGGTATCAGCCCGCCGCCCAGAGACTTGGCCAGGCACATTATATCCGGCTCCACCCCCTCATGCTCACAGGCAAACATGGTCCCTGTCCGGCCAAAACCGGTCTGGATCTCGTCGGCAATCAGGAGGGTACCGTATCTGGTGCAGAGTTCCCGGGCTCCCCTGAGGTAGCCGGCCGGGGGACAGATGATCCCCCCTTCCCCCTGGATGGGTTCCACGATAAAGGCGGCCGCGTCGCCGGCAGCCAGCTTTTCCTCCAGGGCCGCCAGATCGCCGTAGGGAACGCCCTCACAGCCCGGTACCAGGGGGGCAAAGCCCTGCTGGTATTTTTTCCGCCCGGTAACGGACAGGGCTCCCATGCTCTTGCCGTGGAAGGAGCCGTCGCAGTAGATGATCCTGGTCCGGCCCGTGGCAATGCGGGCAGTCTTCAAGGCCCCCTCCACGGCTTCGGCCCCGCTGTTGCAGAAGAAGGTGTGGCTCAGGTCCCCGGGGGTGATCCGGGCCAGGTTGTGGGCCAAGGCACCGGCCAGGGGATTTAAAGATGCCTGCAGGAGGTTGGGCAGTTCCCTCACGGCCTCCAGGGCCGCCGCCACCGCCGGGTGGTTGTGGCCCAGGTTGAGGGAGCCGTAACCCCCGAGAAAATCCAGATAGCGGTTCCCCTCCTGATCCCAGACGTACATGCCTTCCGCCCGGGCAAAGGGCCGATCAAAGGCCAGCAGGCTCATCATCCTGGCCAGGCCGGGGTTGACATATTTTTCGTGATTGGCCAAATTTGCCCTGGCATCCAGAGCAAGGGCTTCCTCCAGGGTATAGAGCTTATCTTGCACCATTGCGACCTCCCCTTATTGTGCACATTATTGTACACATTCTTTTCTCCATTGTAGCAGAAGCCTGTCGGTCCTGGCAAGGGCTGGCAGGCCCTTTTTCTTCTGCCCGGACCCAGCAATATTACATATCGATCAAGAGGAGTCCCAGAATAAGGCCAAGGCCGATGCCCAGGATGGCAAAATGGCTGTCGCCGCTCTCGTAGGCGTCGGGAATGAGTTCATCGCAGACGATGTAGAGCATGGCCCCACCGGCGAAGCTTAAGGATATGGCCAGCCAGAAGGGAGAGATGGCGCCAATGTAGGCCCCAAAGAAAGCCCCAATTCCCGTGGGCACGCCGGATAAAAAGGCCGCCCACACCCCGGCCGTTCGCTGCCCGGCGGCCTGCATGGGCACCGCCACGGCCAAACCTTCGGGGATGTCGTGGAGGGCCAGGACCAGGGCCAGGACCAAGCCCATATTGGTGGAAACCGCATAGCCAGCCCCGATGGCCATCCCCTCGGGGAAGTTGTGGAGGGCGATCCCCACGGCCAGGAGCAAACCCTTTCGCAGGTATTGGTTTTCCTTGTCATCCTCCTTTTCCGGCTTCACCGGATGGTGGTGGGGCAGGAACCAGTCCAGGAGGAAAAAGATCCCCAGGCCCAGGAGCAAACCTATAACAGTGGGCAAGAGACCGGCCTCCACCAGGGACTCTTCCAGTAATTCCAAAAAGGTGACCGCCAGCATAATCCCGGCGGCAAAACCCAGGACGCCGCTGAAGAGATTGCCCCGGATCCGGGGTAGAAAGTAGGCGATAACCCCGCCGAGACCTGTTCCCACCACACCGGCCAGCATGCCGTACATTGTGGCGGCAAAGACGTGGTTTCCAGTCATTGTTCCTCCTCCCCCATTGTAAGGTCCTTTCTCCGGCCCTTTCTACCCGGCCGTTACCTCCCGCAGGACTTCCCCCAATTCCCGGAGGCCGGCGGCAAACTCTGCCGGATCCCCGCCGAAGCCGAAGCGAATGTGGCCGGGCATCTCGAAACATTCCCCGGGAACCAGGAGCACGCCCCGCTCTTCATAAGCCCGGCGGCAGAATTCCTCGGTGCTGATGGGCAGGTTAAAGCGGGGGAAACAGACCAGGCCCGCCCGGGGCGCTACATAATCTATGATGGGCCGGTTCTCCTCGAACCAGTCCAGGAGCACCCGGCGATTCTCCCTGGCCAGGGCCAGATTCCGCTCCCAGACCCTGTCTACATTGACCAGGGCCAGGCGGGCCAGGAAATCGGACAGGGGCGAATTGCTGATGGAGGTATAATCCTTCCAGGACCAGCAGGCCTGGAGGATCTCCTCGGGCCCGGCTATCCAGCCCAGCCGCAGGCCCGAGAGGCCAAAGGTCTTGGACATGCTCCCCACGCTGATGGCCCGGGGGCTGAGGTCCCTGGCCAGGGGCGGCAGCAGGCCTTCCTCATAGGCCAGGCCGTGGTAGACCTCGTCGGACAGAACCCAGAAACCCCTTTCCTCCGCCCAGCCCAGGATGGTCTCCAGCTCCTCCCGGGTAAGGACGGCCCCCGTGGGGTTGTGGGGGGTGTTGATGACCACCAGCTTGGTCCGGTCATCGATGAGGGCCGCCAGCCGGTCCAGATCCGGCCGGTAGCCATTGTCCAGGGACATGGTCCAGCGCTTGACAGTGGCCCCCCGGGCCTCGGCCACGGCATAGAGGACCTGATAGGCCGGGAACTGCACAATCACCGTATCCCCCGGTTCCACCAGGACGTTGGCCAAAAGAAAATCGGCCTCGATGGCGCCGCCGGTGACCAGGACCTGCTCCGGGGTGACCGACTGGTAGAGGCCGGCAATGGCCTGGCGCAGGGCGAAGGAGCCCATGGTCGGGTTGTAGCCCAGCCTGATGGCCGCAAGCTCCGCCAGGAGCTCTTCCCGGTCTCCCAGGGCAAGGAGCTCCTCCAGGGTAAAGGGTTTGGCATCGGTCTCAGCCAGGTTAAAGCGGGCCCCCAGCTCGAGGGTGTTCAGCCACCGTTCCACCAAAAATTCCCTGATCTTCACATTTCTCCCCTCCCTTGCTATTTATCCCATGCGAAGGGTTTTCCTTCCAGCCGGTAGACGGCGGGGCGCCGGTCGGGAAAAACCCCGAATTCCCGCCGCACCTCCGCCACCCGCTCCAGGTCTAATTCAACAAGGATGGTTTCTTCCCCTGCCCCGGCTTCGGCCATTATTTCCCCCCAGGGGTCTACGGCCAGGGAGTGGCCGCAGGCCTTTCGTCCCCCTACCATGGTACCACAACCGTTGACTCCGATGACGTAGAGCTGGTTTTCAATAGCCCGGGCAAGGAGGAGGGTGCGCCAGTGGTGCAAGCGGGCACCGGGCCACTGGGCGGGGACGAGGAGGACCCGGGCCCCGGCCAGGGCCAGGGTCCGGGCCAGCTCCGGGAAACGCAGGTCGTAGCAGATCATGTGCCCCCAGGTAATTCCCTCGGCTGCAAAAAGGCCCGGCCGGGAGCCGGCGGTAAAGTAGTGGTGTTCCCTGCCGTGGGTAAAGAGATGGATCTTCCGGTAACGGCCGATGACCTCCCCCTGCCGGTCGAAAACGTAGGTGGTATTGTAGAGGGCGCCGTCCACCCCCTCGGCGATGGAACCGGCGCAGATATTTACCCGGTACCGGCGGGCCAGCTCTGCCACGAAGGTTCTGGTCCGTTCCCCTTCCCCGGCCGCCAGCCGGGATACGTTGTCGGGATAAAAACCCAGATTCCAGGTCTCAGGAAATACCACCAGGTCCGCTTCCCCCGCCACCCCGGCCAGGAGTTCTTGAAAGCGGCGGCGGTTTTCTTCCGCCCGGCCCAGGAGGGTAGCCATCTGGACCAGGCCAATTTTCAGCTTCATACCACAGCCTCCCTCGGAAAATGGAAATTCCAATCACTTCCCCTCGTTCCCGGGCTTGTCGACCCGGGCGGCCAGCATGGCCCCACCCCCGGGGTTCTTCTCCCGTCCCTCCCATTCCAGTTCCCAGGCCTTTTCCAATTCGGCAGCGCTGGGATGGGGACCGAAAAAGACGGAGGAATTCCACTCTATCTTACCGGCAGGGACGCCCGTCACCCGGGCCAGGAGGGCCAAAAACTCCTCCGGGCGGTAGAAGTGCTGGTCCTCCCAGATGGAGCCCTCCTTCCGCCGGCTCCGCTCCTCGGCCCAGGGACTGTCGGCATTCAGGACGGCGATGAC